>JBDKIJ010000118.1:0-2707 GCA_039797155.1 Gemmatimonadota bacterium
ACCCTGCATGCACAACCGGCTGCCGAGCCGGCGCGTGTGCGCTGGGAACGTCAGTGCCAGATCCGCAAGGACAAGTTCGAACGGATCCTGCCGCGTGCCATGCGCGACAACGGCGTGGACATGTGGATCGTGATGCAGAAGGAAAACCAGTTCGATCCGATGTACGAGGATTTGGGTCGCGGATATGTGGGGAGCGTCGGCTACTACATCTTCACCGATCGGGGCGGCGATCGGATCGAGCGCGCCGCAATTGGTGTGAACGGGTATCTGCTCGAGCAATGCAAGGTGTATGACATCGTCCGCGGCTTTGCGTCGCTCAAGAGCTTCATCGCCGAGCGCAACCCGAAGAAGATCGCGCTCAACATGTCGGAGGAGATCGGTGCGGCGGATGGTCTCTCGAAGACCTCCTACGATCGGATCGTGAAGGAGATCGGTCCAGAGTTCGCTGCGCGCGTGGTGTCGGCGGAGAAGGTCGTGAGCGATTACCGGTCAGGGTTCACGGCGTCGCAGATGGTGGCGCTTGGCGAAGCGGGGGAAATCTCGCGGCGCATTGCCGAGCGGGCATTGAGCAACGAGGTGATCACGCCCGGGATCACGACGTTGGAAGATGTGGCGTGGTGGATGATGGATCAGCTGCAGCAGCGCGGGTTGGGCTCATCCTTCGACATGCCGTCGGTGTACATCACCGGTCCCAAGGGGATCGAGGCCACGAGCACCGATCGCATCATCCAGCGTGGTGATCTTCTGATCATTGATTGGGGCGTCGGGTACCTCAATGTGTGGACCGATGTGAAGCGGATGGCGTATGTGCTCAAGCCGGGGGAAACGGCGGTCCCCAAGGGGATTCAGACGGCATTCGATAATGCGCTCAAGGTGCGCGACGTGATCCGCCGGACCATCCGTCCGGGGCCGACGGCCGGTACCATGGTGGAGCAACTCAAGAGCGAGATCACGAAGGCCGGCTTCCGCATGCAAGGCACCTTCAATGAAGTCAGCAATGACAATCAGGTAGAGGTCATGTTCGGTTGCCACTCGGTGGGGGACCGTGGGCATGGCGCCGGGCCGTCCATCGCCTGGTTCAATCCGCGACAGATGACGTTCCCCATCAAGCCGTACAATCCGTTCTCCATCGAACTGTTTGCCTGGACGCCGAATCCCGACTGGGGGGGCGCGAAGGTGCGTATTCCGCTCGAGGACGACGCGGTAGTGACCGAGCGGGGCGTGGAGTGGCTGTACCCGGTCAACCAGCGCATCTGGCTCATCAAGTGATCGAGCGATGAGTTCCGAGAATTGCGCGTGAGAATCGCGCGGCCAGCGTGAGAGGCGAGCCGGGATAGAAACGAGAGGCCAGCGGTTTCGATGCGAGAAGTCAGGGCGCGCCCCTCGCTTCTCACCTCGAGACCGCTGGCCTCTCGCTTCTATCCGAGCTGACTTCTCAGTCTCGCTCCTCCATGCTCATCCTCGACTCTCGGATCCGAGCTCTCAGCTGTTCGCCCCGTTGAGCTCGAGCGTCCACGTGACCGGCATGTTCGGGTCCAACGAGTCTCGTACCGAGCAGTACTTCGTCACCGCCAGCTCGATCGCGCGTTCGGCGTGCGTGCGCTCCACGTCCGCACCGATGATGCGGTAGTTCAGCTTGATCGCCGTCACGCGCCCCGGCACGCCGCCAAACCGTTCACCCTCGACATCCACCGACAGCGCCTGAACGGGCGTGCGGCGCTTGGCGAGGATGTCGACGACATCCACGCCCGTGCAGCCCGCGAGGGCGCACAGCAGGGTGTCCACCGGGCTCGGTCCGGTGGCTCCGCTCGCGTCCATGCGGATTGCCGGACCGCCGCTCTGACGCTGACCATCGAAACGATGGTCCCCCGCCCACGTCACCGTGACCTTGCTGGGCGGCTTGCCCACCACGGGCATGGCGGTGGTCTCCTTGAGGCTTTCACTGCTCATGGCTGTTCTCCCTTGCGAATTGGCGCACGTACGGCGTTCCCCCACTCCGTCCACGAGCCGTCGTAGTTGCGCACGTTGGTGTAACCCAGCAGGTTCGTGAGCACGAACCACGTGTGGCTCGATCGCTCACCGATCCGGCAATACGTGACCACGGCATCCGCGGCACGCAGTCCCAATTCCCCCTCGTACAAGCCACGCAACGCGTCGGCCGTCTTGAACGACCCGTCCGCCTCGGCGGCCTTCGCCCACGGCATGCTGCGCGCGCCGGGAATGTGCCCGCCACGCAGCGTGCCTTCCTGCGGGTAGTCGGGCATGTGCAGCTTCTCGCCCGTGTATTCCTGTGGCGACCGCACGTCCACCATGGGCAGCCCCGCCTGCATGTGCGCCTTGGTATCGGCGAAGTAGGCACGGATACGCGAATCGTCGCGCTCGCGCGCCACATACTGCGACGCGGCGAATGTGGGCTTCGCTTCGGTGGTCTCGCGCTCTTCGGCCAGCCACTTCGCGCGGCCGCCGTCGAGCACGACAGTGTTGTCGAAGCCGAACAGCTGGAACACCCAGAAGGCGTACGTGGCCCACCAGTTGTTCTTGTCGCCGTAGAAGACCACGGTGGTGCTGTCGTCGATGCCCAGACGTCGCACGAGCGACTCGAAGCCGGCGCGGTCCAGGTAATCGCGCTCCACCTGGTCGTTCAGGTCCACGTGCCAGTCGAGCTTCTGCGCCCCCGGGATGTGCTCGACGTCGTACAGGAGCACGT
>JBDKIJ010000119.1:0-2903 GCA_039797155.1 Gemmatimonadota bacterium
GGCCTAGCCCTCGATTGCAACGGAAACGGGGTCCCCGATTCGTGTGACATCACTGCTGGCACCGCGCGGGACTGCAATGGCAACGCGCGTCCCGACTCCTGTGATATCGCCAGCGGTGCCGCACTGGACTGCAACACGAACGGAGTGCCTGACGCATGTGATATCGCCACAGGTTCAGCGCCCGACTGCAATTCCAATGGGCGCCCCGACACGTGTGACGTGGCGTTGGGAGCTCCTGATTGCAATCAGGATGGCGTTCCCGATACCTGTCAGTCAGACTGCAACGCGAATGGCATCGCCGATGTGTGCGAAGTGACGAGCGCGACAGACTGCAACGGCAACGGCGTGCCCGATACGTGTGAACTCGCGTCCGGCACGCTTACTGACCGTAACAACGACGGTGTTCCCGACAGCTGTCAGCAACTCGACTTCACCGGCCTCGAGGTCGAGCTCAAGCCCATCGTCGGGACCATCAACGGACTCCCGTCGACCGCGGTGTGCTGGCGCGTGTATGCGAAGCTCTCGAGCCCCGCGGCGTCGGTGTCGGGGCTGTTCGGCGACAGCGCCGACATGCTCGCGATCAGCGCGGTCGGCGGCTTCTTCCAGAGCGCATCGGGTGGCAATGAGGCCTCCGAGATCCCGTGCAGCACGGCCGATGCCTCGGTTGCCTTCGACAGCTTCCTCACGCTCGGCGGCGAGTGTGCGGCCGATGCACCGGTGAACTCCGTGGGCATCGACTACAGCGCGTTCGTGACCGGCGGGGCGATCTCGCTGCTCGATCCTTCGGTCGGCGGCATCCTGTACGCGATTCCGGGCATCCAGCCCGACGCGAGCGGGCGCGTGCTGCTCATGCAGCTCACCACCAACACGGGCGTCAAGCCGAACGCGATCTTCAACCTGATCGGCGACAACGGCGTCAAGGGCGCCGACAACGAGTGGTACGCGTTCGGACTGAGCATCCCCGACCCTGTCCTCGTCGATTGCAACGCGAACGGGACGCACGATGCGGTCGAGATCGCCTCGGGCCTGGCGCGCGACTGCAACCGCAGCGGCGTGCCTGACTCGTGCGAGTTCTCCGCGGCGATCGCCAACGCCGACTGCGATGGCGATGGCGCGTTCGATCTCTGCGAGATCTACGCGGGCACCGAGGCCGACCTCAACAACAACGGAATCGCCGATGACTGCGAGTGCCTCGGCGATGTCGACGGCAACGGCGCCGTCAACGTCGACGATCTCATCGAGATCATCGCCGCGTGGGGCGATCCGAACCCGGGTTCGGCGGATCTCGACGGCGACGGCGTGGTCGGCGCGGCCGACCTCACGATCGTGCTCCAGGGCTGGGGTAGCTGCATCTAAGTCATTTGACCATTCAGAAGGGCTGTGTCGTACATGCTTCGCCCAGCGATCGCTGCCAGTCTCGTCCTTGCTCCTGCTGCACTCGGGGCAGGTGACTTCACGCTTCCGCAGACCGTCCAGTCGACGGCGCCTGCTGCGTACGACGCCTTCGGGAGCGATGTCGCGGTTCACGCGGGAACGCTGCTGTTTGTCGGCGTGCGCGGGGCCGACGTGCAGGCGCTCAACGCCGGCGCCGTGGAGATCTTCTCGCGTTCGACGGCAGGCTGGTCGTTCCTGCAGCGACCAACGGCCACTGGGCTGGCGGCGGGCGACCAGCTGGGCGAGTCGGTGTCAGGGAACGCGACGTGGCTGGTGGCGGGTGCGTCGCGCCATGACGCGTCCGGCGCCGATGCGGGCGCTGCGTGGGTGTTTCGCAAGGGTGCAGCAGACTGGGCGTTCGCCCAGAAGCTCACCCCAGCCGCCGGCAGCGCAGGCGCACGCTTCGGCTCGGCCGTGAGCGTGTCGAATCTCGCGCTCGTCGCGGGATCGCCAGCTGCGGCCAACGGCGGGGCGGTCCATCCGTACCGCTTGGTCTCGAACGCCTGGACGGCGCAGGCGGTGATCGCCAATCCGTCGCCCGCGGTTGGTGATCGTTTTGGCGAGGCGGTGTCGGTGTCCGACGCGTACCTCGCGGTGGGCGCGCCGTTCGACGACGCACGCGCGGTCGACGCGGGGGCGGTGCACATCTATGTCCGCACTCCCACGGCGTGGATCCTCCAGACCACGCTGCTTCCCGACAGCAGCTCTGCTGGCCAGCACTTCGGCCAATCGGTCTCGCTGAGCGGTACGCGGCTCGCGGTGGGCGTGTACGGCGCGGACACGGGCGCCTACGAGAGCGGGCGGGTGGACATCTACGACCTCGTCTCGAACGTCTGGGTGCGCACGGGATCGATCGTGCCCGAGTTTCCCGTGGCCGGAGGCAACTTCGGGTGGGATGTCTCGCTCGATGGCTCCGCGCTTGCGGTCGGTGCGCCAGGTGCAGGCGATGTCGCCTTCTCGGGTCGAACGGAGTTGTTCGCGCGCCAGGGAGATGGCACGTGGTTGCCGCTTGCCACCGGTGCGTTGCTCGCAGGCCAGGCGCAGGATGTCTTTGGCAGCGCCGTGAGCACAGCCAGCGGCCAGCTTGTTGTTGCTGCGCCCGCTGCGCACGCTGGCGACGGCTACCGTGGGCGGCTCGGTGCAGCGGATCTCTCGGCAGACTGCGACGCCAACTCGATTCCAGACATCTTCGACCTCGCCAATGGCGGTGTCGATTGCGACGACAATGGCGTGCTCGATGCCTGTGAAGCCGATTCCGACGGCGACGGGTCGATCGATGCATGCGACGGTTGTCCAGCGGATCCGCTGAAGACTTCGCCCGGCACCTGCGGCTGCGGCGTGGCCGACACCGACACGGATAGCGACGGCACGCCCGACTGCACCGACGGTTGCCCGTCGGATCCGTTGAAGACGTCGCCCGGCGCATGCGGTTGCGGCGTCGCCGCTCCGGACAGCGACGCGGACGGCAC
>JBDKIJ010000120.1:0-2542 GCA_039797155.1 Gemmatimonadota bacterium
CATCCATCGATCGGACGCCGAAGCTGTACATCGGTGGGAAGCAGGCGCGTCCGGATTCCGGGTATTCCCGCACCGTAGTGAGCGTCGACGTTCGACGCATTGGCGAGGTGGGCGACGGCAATCGCAAGGACATCCGGAACGCCGTGGAGGCGGCCCGTGCCGCATCGGCATGGAGCAAGCTGTCGGGACATCAACGGGCCCAGATCCTCTACTATCTCGCCGAGAATCTCTCGGTGCGCGCCGACGAGTTCGCGGCCCGCATCGCCTCGCTGACGGGCCATACGGACGAGGCCGCCCGAGAGGTGGAAGCGTCCATTGCGCGCCTCTTCACCTACGCCGCGTGGGCCGACAAGCATGATGGGGCGGTCCACGACGTCCCGCTGCGTGGTGTCGCGCTGGCCATGCATGAGCCAATCGGCGTGGTCGGTGTCGCCTGTCCCGACCCGTTCCCGCTCCTTGGACTCGTCTCGCTGATCGCACCGCTTATGGCGACGGGCAACCGCGTGGTCGCCATACCGTCGGAGCGTTTCCCGTTGCTGGGCACCGACTTCTACAGCGTACTCGAGACGTCGGACGTGCCTGGCGGTGTCGTCAACATCGTGACCGGCAGCCGCGATGGATTGGCCCGCGTGCTCGCGGACCACGATGATGTGGATGCGGTGTGGTACATCGGATCGCAGGCTGGCGCGGCCATGGTAGAACGCGCGTCCGCCGCCAATCTCAAGCGGACCTGGACGGAGTGGGGCCCGCGGGAGTGGCTCGATCCTCGCCAGAGCGAGGGGCGCGCCTTCCTGCGCCGGTCGGTGCACGTCAAGAACATCTGGATCCCCTACGGGGAATGACGACCCGGAGACGCCGGTCCGTTACGCTTACGATCACTTATGGCTGATTCCCCTTTCGATCCCGTCATTGCACTGCCGTCGTCGCCGGACGCATTCCGTGAGACGACGTGGGACCAGGTGTTGCCGTATTACGAGGCCTTGGCGGCCACGCCGTTGAGTGACGCGGCAGCCATCGATGCGTGGCTGGCCACCTGGTCACGCTTGGATACGCTGGTCAGTGAGGCCGGGACACTCGCGATGATCGCGTACACCGGAAACACCGCCGATGCCGAGGCGGAGCAGGCGTATCTCCGATTCTCGATGGAGATCTTCCCGCGGCTCGATGAACAGCAGGTGCGTCTTGCCAAGCGCTTGCTGGAGTCGGGGTGGCGCCGCGAGGACATGGCGACGACGCTGCATCGGTTTCGCACCGATATCGAAATCTTTCGCGAGGCTAATGTCGAGCGTTTCGCAAAGATCGAGGAGCTGTCGGCCGCCTATCAGAAGATCACCGGAGGGCTCAGTGTCGATTGGGACGGCACGCCGAAAACTATTCCGCAGCTGCAGCCCCTGCTGAAGGAGCGGGATCGGGCCACGCGCGAGCGGGCGTTCCGTCTTGGCGCCCAGGCGTATCTCGATCACCGCGACGAGTTCGCCGATCTCTTCGACACGATGCACACGCTGCGGGTCGATGTCGCACGCGAGGCGGGGTTCGACGACTTCCAGCAGTACTGCTTCGCGGCCAAGCACCGCTTCGACTACACCCCTGCGGACACCGCACGTTTCCATGAGGCCGTACGCAAGACGGTGACCCCCGCCGTTGCACGGCTGATGGCGCATCGCCGTCAATCGCTGGGGCTCGATACGCTGCGGCCGTGGGATACGAGCGTCGAGTTGGAATCCCGTGAACCATTGCGGCCATTCGACACGGTGGATGTCTTCGTCGACCGCGCTCGCCAGGTCTTCCGTCGGGTGGATCCGGCGCTTGGTGCACAGTTCGCCCTCATGGCGGACGAACGACTGCTCGATCTGGAGAGCCGCCCCGGGAAGGCGCCAGGTGGCTACTGTACCGATCTCTCGTTCCGCGGGCGCCCGTTCATCTTCATGAATGCGGTGGGTGTCCCCGATGACGTGAACACGCTGGTACACGAAGCGGGGCACTGCTTTCACGATTTCGCCGCGCATACGCTCCCACTCACATGGCAGCGTCGCACCGGGCATGAAGCGGCCGAACTCGCGTCCATGAGTATGGAGCTGCTGGCGATGCCGCATCTGGTCGCGCCGCACGGCTACTACTCGCCGGAGCAGGCGCGGGCGGCGTGGGTGGAACATCTCGAGGACGTGCTCGCTGCACTGGTTCATATCGCCAGCGTCGACGCCTTCCAGGCGTGGATCTATACCAATCCGGCGGGTGCCGATCGCGATGCGCGTGATGCGCAGTGGTTGGCGATCCGTGCTGAATTCGAGGCGGGGGTCGATTGGTCGGGGCTCGAGCGCGAGCGTATCGCGCGCTGGTACCGGCAGCTGCACATCTTCGAGCTGCCGTTCTACTACATCGAATACGGCCTGGCGCAGCTCGGCGCCCTGCAGGTGTTCCGCAATGCCGTGCGGGATCCGCAGGGTGCCGTGGAGGCATACAAGCGGTTCCTCGCACTCGGTGGCACGCGACCCCTCCCGGAACTCTATCGGACCGCAGGTGTGGAACTCATTTTCGATGCCGA
>JBDKIJ010000121.1:0-20128 GCA_039797155.1 Gemmatimonadota bacterium
GTGTTCGCGCGGCTGATCGCGTCGAGGAGCGCCTGTGAAAAGCCGCCGCCGCCCCATGAGTTGTTCGTTGCAACGATGTTGACCGGATTCGTGGCTCTGGTCTTCAGATTCGTGAAATAATCCACGGCCTTGATGGCATTCGCTGTCGTCCCACCGGTCGCGCCAAGGAACTTCGCGTTCAGCATCTTGACGTTCCAGACGACACCCGCCACGCCCGTGCTGTTGCCTCCGACACCACCGATGGTACCAGCAACGTGCGTCCCATGGTCATCACCAGCGCCGTCAAACACCGTGTTGTTACCGCCGGCGAAATCCCAACCGTAGACATCATCCACTAGACCGTTGCCGTCATCGTCGCGCGCGTTCCCCGCGATCTCGCCAGGATTCGTCCCCGCGTTTGCCGCGAGATCAGGGTGCGTGTACATGTACCCCTCGTCGATGATACCGACGTACACGGTGCTGCTGCCCGTCTTGCCGGCAGCCCATGCAGTAGCCGCACCACTTCCGAACTGATTGGCCGGCGAGGTCGCGGATCCAAACATCCCCCAGAGTGAGCCATTGGTGAAGTATGTGTCGTTCGACGTCGCCTGATGCTGATACACCCAATTAGGCTCGGCATACTCGATTGCCTCATCCCCCTTGATCGCCGCAATCGCCTGCATCGCCGCAATAGGCGACCGTACCAGCGTCACCCCTTCGTCGTCACCGCTAGACCGCATCGCCGCCGTCACGATCCGCTCCGCCACGCTGCCGTTCACCCGCGCAAGCGCCCGGCTCCGCGCCGACGTCGACGCGCCCGGCTTGAAGCGCACGAGCATCTCATTGGGCACGAACTCCGGACCGCCGAGGTAAGCCTGGAGCGGCGCGGCGTTGGAGCGCGCCTCCTCTTCGGGGGCAAAACCCAACCGGTCGGTGTTGCACGCCGACAACACGGTGATGGAGAGGCCCAGCAACAGCGTGCGGGATGGCGAGTGACGGTGCACCATCGTGAAGTCCTTGGTAGTCATAAGTTTAGAGCACTCGAGGGGGAGAGACGGTGTGCTCAAGCGGACCAACAGTGTGACAAAAGTGGCAATTATCGGTCCAACCCGCCAGTTGAATGGGGATGCACCATTCGATTTTCCGCATGGTGGCATTTACTGGTCCGATCATCGCCGCCGCGTGATCTTGAATCCATGCCTTCTCCATCGCTTCCACGCCTGCTGATGTTCGCATCTGGCCAACGGTTCGCCTTGGTGCTGTTGCTGCTTTCCTGGTTGGGGGTCGGTGGCCGCCTCGAAGGACAGACAGCACCGCCAGCGACGATCGACTCCAGCTGTTCCAGCTGCACCGAATGGAATCGACCGCACGGCCCGGTGCGCGTCCATGGGACCACCTACTATGTCGGCACCGACGGCCTAACCGCGCTGCTGATCACGTCGCCTGGTGGGCACGTGCTGCTGGACGGCGCGCTTCCGGAATCCGCCCCCCAGATTCTCGCCAATATCCGCGCGCTGGGTTTCAACCCGCGCGATGTGAAAGTGATCCTCAACTCGCATGCACACTTTGATCATGCGGGAAGCTTGGCGGCGCTGCAGGAGGCAACGGGCGCGCCAGTGGTGGCCAGCGTGCGCAGTGCCGCATGGATCCGGGTCGGGACGCCACAGCCGGATGATCCACAGATCGGCACCATTCGCGGGTATCCATCCGTACGCACGGTGCGTGAGATCGCGGATGGCGACTCGGTGCGCGTCGGGCCGACCCAGATGATCATGACACTCACGCCCGGGCACACGCCGGGCGGCACCACCTGGCGCTGGCGCTCATGCGAAGCGGAGCGCTGTCTCTGGATCGTGTACGCCGACAGCTTCACGCCGCTGACCGCACCGGGGTTCCGCTACACCACGAATCGTGCGTACGCCGATGGGCCGACGGATTTTCCGCGCAGCATCGCCCGCTGGCGCAACATGCCCTGCGACATCCTGATCACCCCGCATCCCATGGGCTCCAGCCTGTGGGAGCGGCTGGGCGGGAAGGCGCCACTAGTGGATTCGGCGGCCTGCTCAGCCTATGCCGACAAGGCCGAGGTATCCTGGAAGAACCGACTCGATGTCGAAGGCGCCAAGCGTTAGCGCTCGTCGCTCCCCAATTCCTCGAACACCCCAACTTCGCGGTTCTTCCGCACGCGTTCGGCAGGAAAACAACGCCCATTCATCGCGACGTAGACCCCGGGCGGGAGCGCCTGCGCGAAGCTCAACGCACTCCCGAGATTGAACAGCCCGTCGGACGAGCCGAACGTATACGGGACCATGGCGCCGGTCAGCACGATGGTTTTGCCGAGTCCAGCCGCCGCCAAGACCTGCGCCGTATCGGTCATGGTGTCGGTGCCATGCGTGATCACCAACTGCTGTTCCTCGCACCGACGGCACGCCTCGAGGATTTCCTGACGATGCGTGGCCGTCATGTCGAGACTGTCGAGCATCATCAGCACGTCAACCGACACGTCCACCAAGCACCGACCGCGGCGCAGCATCTCGGGGAGATGCGTGGCGTTGAATCGCAACGAGCCGGTCAGCTCGTCGTATTCCTTGTCGAAGGTGCCGCCGGTAACGAAGATGCGAAGTGCCATGATCAGGACGCTCCTCTGCGCTGCTTGGCTCGTGCTTTTTTCGCCGCCTTTTCAGCAGCGCGTCGTTCCTGCTCGGCAATGACGGCCTCGCGCGCGGCGATCTCCGCCTCGCGCGCCTGCCACGCACGGCGGTCACGCACCTCGGCTTCCCGCGTGCGCCGCAGCGATTCTTCCTCGCGCCACGCGGCGACCTTCGCGTGATCCCCACCCAAGAGCACGTCGGGCACCGCATGGCCCCGAAACTCTGCGGGCCGTGTGTAGCTGGGGGCACTGATGCCGCGGCCAAAGAACGAATCGGTACGTGCGCTGTCCAAATCGCTCATCGCGCCGGGGAGCAGTCGCACCGTCGCGTCGACAATGGCCAGCGCGGCCGGTTCCCCGCCACTCAGCACGAAGTCGCCAAGTGAAAGCTCTTCGGTGGCCAAGTGCTGCGCGACGCGTTCGTCGACGTCCTTGTAGTGGCCGCAGAGCAGCGTGAGCTCCGTGCCGGCAGCAAAGCGCACCGCATCCGCATGCGAGAACCGACGTCCGCGTGGTGACAGCAGTACAATGGGGTGCGTCGCGCCAATCGATTCGACCGCTTCGAAAAAGGGCCCGGGCTTCATGACCATCCCCGGGCCACCGCCAAACGGATAATCATCTACGGTGCGATGCCGATCGTGCGTGAAATCGCGCAGATCAACCAGGCGATACGCCACGCTGCCTGCCGCCGCCGCCTTGGCGGGGATGCTGAGCCCGAGCGGTCCCGCAAAGAACTCCGGGAAGATCGTGACGATGTTGACCTGCAGCATGGTCGTCGCGTCGGTGCTCAGTCGAACAGGCCGTCGAGCGGCGCGAACACAATGGTCCGCGCCTCGTCGTCGACCGACCGCACGAGTTCATCGGTGAACGGCACCAGCGGCCGACCGGTCGCCGTTTCGACTTCGAGGATGTACCCCTGCGGCGCGTCATAGACATCGCGCACGTGCCCGACGAGTCCCTGCCCTTCGACCTCGACGCGCATGCCGATGAGATCACCGATATACACTTCGCCGTCCTCGGCCTCCGGCAACGTGTCGGCATCCGCGAACAGGTGCCGGCCGCGCCAGGTATCGGCGATGTCGCGATCGGTGATTTCGGCGACCCGCACGAGCCACTCCCGATTCATCGGGCGGCCGTCCTCAATGTGCAAGGTCTGCGGCCCACCATCGACGGCCACAAGATTCCCGTCGCGATCCCCGGCAAAAAGCAGTGCGCCGGACGCGAAGATCACGTCCGGCGCATCGGTCAGCGACTCGACGGCCCAGGCACCGCGCACGCCATGCGCGCGGCGCACTCGGCCGACGACAATCAGCTCGCCCAGCTCAGGCCTCGCCAGACGGGAGGGCGACGGCCGACGACTGCAGCTTCGCCGCGAGGCGCGCTTCGTGACGGGCCTTGAGGATGCCGGCACGACGGATCAGGGAACGGACCGTATCGGTCGGCTGCGCACCGACGTCGAGCCAGTGGTTCACACGATCGATCTTGAGCGCGATCGCGTTCTCGCCGCCACGCGGCTGGTACTGCCCAAGGATCTCGATGAAACGGCCGTCGCGCGGGCTCTGCGAATCGGCAACAACGATACGGTACATCGGGGTCTTCTTCCGCCCTTCACGGCGGAGACGAATCTTGACGGCCATCGGAGTCTCTCAGGCAGTGGGTACAACGGGTCGGCACAGGCCAACCGAACCAGGCTCCTCGCGCATCCGGCGTTTCCGGCGCGCACCCGGGCCCCCGCTTCCGATAACCGGAACCGGGACAGCCTTGAAGCTTAGCCGAGTTCGGGGGGTGGAGGCAATGGGGCGGCCATGGAGTCTTGGGAGTAGAATAGGGGCGTTCGACCCTTCCCCTTTCGGATTCTGCCCATGCCCCTCCCGGTGATCTCCTCGGTCTCCCTACGCGGCCATCCGCTGCGTCGCCTGTCGATGACGACGTTGCTGGTCGCCCCCGCCCTGTTGGGCGCTCAGGCGCCTCAGCCCCTTCCGAAGGCCGCGATCGAGGCCCCCAAGGGGATGGTGGTCTCGGCGAGTGCCATCGCCAGCCAGGTCGGGCGCGACGTCCTGGCGGCGGGCGGCAACGCGGTGGACGCCGCCATTGCCACGGGTTTTGCGCTCGCGGTGACCTATCCGACGGCCGGTAATATCGGTGGTGGCGGGTTCATGGTCATCCGCTTCCCCGATGGGCGAGCGACGACGTTCGACTTCCGCGAGAAGGCCCCCGCCAAGTCGACGCCGGAGATGTTCACCGATTCGACGGGGGCATATTCGGCGCGCATCCATCACAACTCGCACATCGCGGTCGGCGTCCCCGGAACGGTCGCCGGCTTTGCGATGGCCCACGGCAAGTATGGCAAGGTGTCGTGGGTCAAGACGGTCGAGCCGTCGGTGCAGCTGGCGGATACCGGCTTCATTGTCCCCACGGGGCTCGCGTCATCGCTGGCGGGTGTGCGCACCAAGCTGTCGGCCGACAGCGGGTCGTTGCGCGCGTATTACAAGGACGGCCAGCCCTATGCCGCAGGCGACCGGCTGCGCCTGACCGATCTGGGGCGCACGCTGGCACGCATCCGCGACAAGGGACGCGATGGATTTTACGCGGGTGAAACGGCGCGCCTCATCGAAGCGGAGATGCAGCGGCACGGCGGGCTGATCACGCAGGCGGATCTTGCGGCCTATCAGGCGAAGGAGCGCACCCCGGTGCGCGGCACGTACAAGGGGTACGAGGTGATCTCGATGGCGCCACCCAGCTCCGGCGGCGTCGCAATGGTGCAGATGCTGAACATCCTCGAAGGGTTCGACCTCAAGGCGATGGGGCATAATTCGCCGGCATCGGTGCACCTGTTGGCAGAGAGCATGCGCCGCGCGTTCCGTGATCGCGCGCTGCACATTGGTGACCCGGATTTCGTCACGCCTCCAGTGGCGCGTCTCACGAGCAAGGCGTACGCCACCGAACTGCGCGGCACGATTGATCGCGCGAAGGCGTCACCGTCGTCGCCGGCCGATGTGGCGCAGGGGTACGAGAGCGACGAAACGACGCACTACAGCGTCGTCGATAAGGACGGCATGGCGGTGTCAGTGACCTACACGCTCGAAGCCGGCTACGGCATGGGCGCGGTAGTGGACGGCGCTGGTTTCCTGCTCAACAACGAGATGGGCGACTTCAACGGGAAGCCCGGGCTTACGGACAGCACGGGCTTGATCGGTACGGCGGCGAATGTTGCGCAGCCCGGCAAGCGCATGATTTCGAGCATGACGCCGACCATCGTCACGAAGGACAGCAAGCTGGTCGCGGTAGTCGGCAGCCCGGGCGGTCGCACGATCATCAACACGGTGTTGCAGGTGGTGCTCAACCTGATCGAGTTCGGGATGCCGGTGCAGGACGCCGTGAACGCGGCGCGCCTGCATCACCAGTGGCTGCCGAATGCGATCTCCGTGGAGCGCACGGGATTCAGCGCCGAGACATTGGACGCCCTCCGCGCGCTTGGGCACACGGTGCGTGTGGGGTCGCAGCAGGGGACGGCACACTCGATTGCGATCGACCAGAAGACGGGTGCGCGGCTCGGGGCGCCGGATCCGCGTGATCGGGATGCCGGCGCGAGCGGGCATTGACGAACGGATTTCCGCCGACGGCCACAGACGGCCGCAGACGATTTTGGGTTTTCCGTGCAGTTTCCGTGTCCGTCCGCGTCCGTCTGCGGTGATCTGTTGCGGTACTACCCACAGAAACGGGGGCCCGGTCTTCGACCGAGCCCCCGTTCCACGTCACGGATGCAGACTTACTTGACCGAGAAGGTCGCGACGGCCTTGTAGGTGTCCCACGCGACGATGATCTGCCCGCCCTTCCCCGCCGGCGTCACCTGGATCATCATCTGCTCAACGACAGCGTTGTTCGACGTCACTGTCATCGGGATGCGCACGAGATCCTGCTTCGCATCGTAGGCTGTGCCCCACTGCTTGGTCTGCTTGTTGACGATCAGCTCCCACTTGCCGTTCTCTTCGAGCTTCGTGAACAGCGTGTAGGTGCCAGCCGGGACCGCCTTGCCACCGAAGTCGAGCGCCTTGCTCGTGGTGAAGTGCGTCGCCTCATTGGCGCCGGTGCGCCACACCATCCCCCACTTCATATCGGCGAGGCCATTGAAGATCACACGGCCACGCTTCGACGGACGGCCGTAGTTCACCTTGATCTCCGCGCCGGCGATCGACGCCGTCAGCGAATCGCGCGGTGAAGCGGGCGGGCGCGCCGGCTGGCCGCCCTGCGACATCGCGCCCTGCGACATCGCGCCCTGCGCGACAGCTTCGGCACCGGAAACGGAGAGCGCCGTGACAACCACAGCGGCAGCGGCAATGCCGCGCAGGAACGAGCGGGCAGCAGTCATGAGATTCGTGTCAGAGGATAAAGGGGACGGAAACGCCAACGGGCGGTGACCGCGTGGCCACCGCCCGTATTCTACAAGGTCAGGCGCCCCGGAAGTTCCCCGGCGCCCCCGAACTGGGCGCTCTTAGCGCCCTTCCGCCCCGATCGCGGCGTCCAGCATCCGCTTGGCGGTATCCAACTCCTTCCGGAGCACCGCGTGCCGCTCGACGGCGTCTCGGCCCACCTTCTGGTCGGCCCGGGTGGTCATCCCCGCCAAGTACTGGATATGGGCCTGCAGCCCTGGCTTGCCGTAACGGATCGGCTGCGTGTTCACCAGCTCGCTTACGGCGCGCACCTTGGCCAGCGTATCGGCCTGCGCACCGGTCGCCCCACGCAGCCGCGTCTCCGCCGCCCGGACCCGCGCCACCACACCATTCACCTCGGCCACCATCGCGCGCATCGTCGTGTTGTGCGCGAACTGGGCCTGCAGGTCCGCTTCGGTGGTGCCGTCCGTCGCGAGCCGCGGGTCGATGCGCACCCGAAGCGGCACCGTCTTCACCGTGTTGCCGATGGTGAGCTTCACCGTGTACTGACCCGGCGGTGCGCCCAGCCCACTCTGATGCTGCACGCCCCACACGAAGCGATTCATCCCGGCGTTCTTGGTGACCACGTTGAGCGCAGGGCCAGCCGCCATTGCCGGACGTCCACCGCGCCCCGCCATCATCGACTCGTCCGGATCCTCGTCGTCCATGCGGCGACGCGGCGCGGCGGGAGGGGTGACACCGCTCTTGTAGCGGTTCACCAGCTGCCCCTTCGCATCCAGAATCTCGATCTGCACCGTGTCGCTCGGCACCGACGGCAGGTAGTAGTCCACCGTGGGGCCGAGCAGCCCCGGCGCCGTCTGCGTGCGATAGCCGTCGCGCGGCGAGAAGAGCGTCATGCCAGTCGCCGTGTTCGGCCCGATCTGCCGCAGCGCCGAGATGTTGTCCAGGATCCACGCGGCACGCCCCTGCGTCGCGATCACGAGATCGTGCTGGTGCACCTTGATGTCGTTGATCGGCATGACCGGCATGTTGCGATTGAACGGCTGCCAGTGCGCGCCGTTGTCAAACGAGATGTACAGCCCGAACTCGGTCCCGGCGTACAGCAGCCCTTCGCGCACCGGGTCCTCGCGCACCACGCGCGTCGGCACATCCTTCGGAATGCCGTTGCTGCCGTCGGTGAGCCGCTTCCACGTCTTGCCGTAATCGTTGGTGAGATAGATGTACGGCTCGTAGTCGCCCAGCAGGTAGCGATAGGTGGCGAAGTAGGCCGAGCCCTTCCGATGCGGCGACGCATCGATCCACGCCACGCGTCCACCCTCCGGCAGATCCTTCGGCGTGATGCGCGTCCAGGTCTTGCCGTCGTCGCGTGTCACGGAGAACGGTCCATCATTGGATCCCGTCCAGATCACGCCCTTCTCGAGCGGCGATTCGCTGATCGCGTAGAGCGTGCTGTAGAACTCCTCACCCGTCACGTCACGCGTGATCGGCTGGCCGCTCCCGCCCTGACAGCACTTCGGGAACGCCGTGAGATCCGGCGAGATCTTGTTCCACGTCGCGCCGTTATCACGGCTGCGATGCAGGTACTGCGAGCCGTAGTAGATCACCTTGGGATCATGCGGCGACGTCGCCATCGGCGTCGTGCGCTGCATGCGGTAGATCAGATCGCCGCCATCGTTGCCGTACAGCGACTGGCCACCAATCCAGTAGTTCTTGGTGATGCCGGCGGCCACGTTCATCACGGCGTACTGCCCCTTGCAGTTGCCGTGGATGATGTTGGGGTCGGACGGATGCGGAATGATCGGCCCCGTCTCGCACCCCGGGCCAACGCGGACCGCGCTCATGTTGAACGGGTCATTCACACTCGGCACGATGTACGTGCTGTTGTCCTGCTGCGCCATGTACAAGCGGTACGGGAAGGCGTTGTCCAGCCACACCCCGTAGAACTCCGCCGTCGGCTGCACATCCTGCGAGCTCCACGTCTTCCCGCCATCAAACGAGACGTTCGCGCCGCCGTCGTTCGACTGGACCATGATCCGGTTGTCGTTCGGATTGATCCAGATGTCGTGGTTATCCCCGTGCGGCGTGCGGAACGGCGCGACCGTCTTGCCGCCGTCGGTGCTCTTGTAGAAGGTCTCGGCGCCGCCGTACACGATGTCCGCGTTGGTCGGATCCGCGCCGAGCGACGTATAGTAGAACGGCCGCGTGATGAGCCCCGGCGTGCTGTTCACCTGCTGCCACGACTCCCCGGCGTCGTCACTGCGATAGAGGCCGCCACCCGGCGCCGCTTCCACCAGCGCATACACGCGATTCGGGTTCGCGGCCGTGACGGCGATGTTCCCCTTGCCGATCAGCTGATTCGGCAGGCCGTTCATGATGCGCTTCCACGTATCGCCGCCGTCGGTGCTCTTGTAGAAACCGCCCTCACGCGAGCCGGAGATGATCGACCACGGCTTGCGTTCGATGCGGTTCATCCACGCGAAGACGACCTGCGGGTTACCCGGCTGCAGCTCGACGTCCATCGCGCCGGTGCTGTCGCTGACATACAGCGTGTTCTTCCAGCTCTTGCCGCCGTCGGTGGTCTTGAAGACGCCACGCGTCTTGCTCGGCTTGAAGATGTCACCATACGCCGCAACCCACGCGACGTCCGGATTCGACGGGTGAATCCGGACGGCCCCGATCTGCCCCGCGTCGTAGAGGCCGACGAACTGCCACGTCGCGCCGGCATCCTTGGAGCGGTACACGCCACGCCCGGTCGACACATTGCTGCGTACGCCGTCCGAACCCGTACCAAGCCAAATGACATTCGGGTCGTTGTCGGCCACTGCCACGGACCCCATCGAGGCAACCGGCACCTTGCCGTCCGTGATCGGCTCCCAGCTCTCGCCGCCGTTCGTGGTGCGCCACAGGCCGCCGCTCGCCACGCCCATGTAGAACGTCTTCGGCTGCGACGGGACGCCCGTCACCGTCGTGACACGGCCGCCGCGCGAATGGCCCACCAGGCGATAGGACAGGCCGCGGAACAGTGACGTATCGACGGACGCCATCATCGGGATGCGTGGCGGAACCACGCGTCGAGCCGCGGGAGCCTTGGGTGTCTGCGCGACGGCGCCCAGTGGCGTCGAAGCAAGGGCAACACCGGTGGAGAGTCCACCCAGCAGGGCAGACACGCGGAATCCGGTAAAGCGTGGCAGCATGAAAAGACGGGTTAAGGGTCGGATCGAGATGACACCATAAGCTACGGCGGATCCCGCTCGATGTTGAGCGGAATCCGCCGTTCGGACCATCCGTCATGACGACGGGGCGTCAGGTCGGGCGCAGGACCCGGCCGGACTCCGCGGCAACCCGCTCGCCGCGCTGAATGGCAATCCGTCCGTTCACCACCACGGCCGTGATCCCCACTGGGTACTGGAACGGATTGGCAAACGTTGCCGCATCGGCGATTGTCGCCGGGTCGAACACCACAACATCGGCCGCCATTCCGGCCGCGAGACGACCGCGATCGGCCAACTTAAGGCGCTTGGCCGGAACCGAGGTCAATTTTGGGATGGCGGCTTCAAGCGACAGCGCCTTCCGCTCACGGACGAAGCGCCCCAACACGCGCGGGAAGGTCCCGGCTCCACGGGGATGCGGACTACCACGGCGCGTCGGCCCGTCAATCGCAAACGCCCCACCATCCGAACACACCATGCCGTACGGGTGCGCCAGCAACTTGTCGATGTTCTCCTCCGACATGCCGAAGCCGAGCGTCGCGACCGAGCCGTTGTTGCGTGTCAGCATGGCGACGCACAGCGCATACGGCTCCATACCTATCGACTGCGCGTAGCTGCCGAGCCGCTTCCCCTCGGCCGCTCGATCCTCCGGCGCGCGTGCCGACGCGATCTGAATCTGATCCCAGCCGCCGAGGAGATCGATCTTCCCCTGCACGTATGCACGCAGTGCGGGCTGCTGCGCCGAATCGGCCAAGCGTGCGAGGAATGCCGCCGATCCACCATCGAGCGCACTGATCGGGAAGAGGTTCGACATCCCGGTGCTGTATGCCTCGTAGGGATACACGTCGAACCACGCGTCGATCCCCTCGGCCCGTGCGGCCGTGAGCCGCGCAATCGAGGCGTCGTACTTTGGCCAGTTCCGCGCCCCCTGCTGCTTGAGATGCGAGACCTGCACCGGACACTTCGCGCCGCGTCCGACAGACAATGCTTCGTCGATCGACTCGAGCAGCCGGTCGTCCTCGTTGCGGAGATGCGACGCATACGGCAGGCCGCGCGCGCCCGCGGGGCGCGACAGCGCGACCAACTCATCGGCCGTGGCGAATGCGCCGGGCGCATACTCCAACCCGGTCGATACACCGCATGCGCCTTCAGCCAGCGCACGCTCCACCATCGCCGTCATGCGCGCGAGCTCCTCGGCGGTCGCGCGGCGATCCCCCTCGCCCACTACCGCCTCGCGCACACTGCCGAGCCCCACCATCGACGCATAGTTGATCGATGGCTTGCGGGATTCCACCTGCGTGGCCCACTCCGCGAAGGACTTGCCAGCTTCACCGGCAAAACTGGAACTTCCGTCTGCTCCGACCACCACCGTGGTGATCCCCTGCCGGATCGCCGACTCCAGTCGCGGGTCAGCGGAGAGATTCCCTTCCGCATGCGAATGGATGTCGACGAATCCCGGCGATACGGCGAGGCCGCGCGCGTCGATTTCCTCCTCGCCGCGCTCACGAAGACGTGGCGCAACCGCCACGATCCGCCCATTGGTGACGGCGATATCGGCCTCGACGCCAGGGCCCCCGTCACCGGAGAAGACGGTGCCACCGCGAATCACGAGATCGTAATCGGCGGTGCCAACCACCCGCACGCCGCGCACGGCTGAAGGAACGATCGCCATCGCACCGAGCGAGGCGCCGGAAACGGCCATGAACTGTCGACGTGTCGTCATTTCGATAACCTATCGCTCGGGGCTACCGCTTGGCGCCCGGGCCGAGCACGACGCGCCCCGGCTTGGCGCCCGTGTGCTCCCCGTCGCGCAGGACTGGCACGCCGTTCACGAGCACATCACGCATGCCCACGGCGTACTGATGCGGCTGTTCGAAGGTGGCGCGATCGCCAACCGTCTTGGGGTCGAAGACCACCACGTCGGCGAAGTGCCCGGGCTTGAGTGCACCGCGGCGCTGAATGCGGAGATTCGACGCCGGCAGCGACGTCATGCGGCGCACTGCCTCCTCGAGGGAAATGACCTGTTCGTCGCGCACATACTTCCCGAGGATACGCGCGAAGGTGCCATACGCACGAGGATGCGGATTGCTCTTGAGGAACACCCCTTCGGCCGCGAGCGACCCGGCATCGGAGCCGACACTCACCCACGGCTTCTTGAGCTGCGCCGCGATGTTGTCCTCGCTGATGATGAAGTAGATGGTGCCAACCCGGCTGCCATCGCGGATGACGAGATCCATCGCGGTTTCCTCGGGGCTCGTGCCGCGCAGCTTCGCTACCTCGGCCAGGGTCTTACCGGTGTACTGCTTGAGCGAATCGGCCTTGAAGCCGGCGAGCACCACGCGATCGGGGGAACCGGCGGCGAGGAGCAGACTCTCCCATTTATCCGTCGGCGTGCGCATTTCCTCCGCGACCTTCTTGCGAATCGCGGGATCCTGCAGCCGCTTCGCCCACGCCGCATAACCGCCGGCCTGCACCCAGGGGGGCATGGCCGCATCGAGCCCCGTCGCACCCGCCGTGTACGGATAGACGTCGGCGGTGATTTCAAGACCCGCCGCGCGCGCCGAATCGATACGGGCCAGTACCTTGGCCATCTTCGGCCAGTTCGCTTCGCCAGCGGCCTTGAGGTGATAGATCTCCGCGCGCGCGCCCGACTCCTTGGCGATCGTGATCAGTTCATCGACCGCTTCTTCAAAGCGATTGCCTTCGCTCCGCATGTGCGAGATGTACATGCCACCATATGGTGCGGCGGCCTTCATGAGCGCGACCAGCTCGTCGGTTTTCGCATAGAACGCCGGCGCATAGATCAGCGACGACCCGACACCGAGGGCGCCTTCTTCCATCGCCTGCCGCACCTCGGCCTGCATCGCCTCCAGTTCCTTCAAGGTCGGGGCGCGATCGTCCCAGCCGACATGATTGATGCGCACCGTGGTCGCCCCAATGAACGACGCGATGTTCGTGCTGATCCCCTTCGTGACGAGATGCTCCTGATACTCGCGGAGCGTACGCCAGGGGATGTCGAACTTGAGGTCCCCCTGCTCGGCCAGCATCTCCGCGCGCAGCGTATCGGAGAGCGGCCCCATCGAGCTCCCCTCGCCCATCACCTCGAGGGTGACACCCTGTCGGATGTCGCTTAGGCTGCGGCCGTCCTCGATGAGAGATTCGGTCGCCCAACTCAGCATGTTGATGAAGCCGGGTGCGACCGCCTGGCCGGCGGCATCGATTTCTGTATGCCCGCGTCCGTCCACCTGGCCGACGGTGACAATCGAGTCGCCCTGAATCGCGACATCGCCGACGATGGGCGCGCGCCCCGATCCGTCATAGACCGTCCCGTTCCGAATGACGACATCATAAGAGGCCGTCTCGGAACATGCAGCGAGGGCGAGCAGCACGAGCAGCGAGCGCTTTCTCATGGAACCTCAAGTGGGAGGTGGGGTTAAAGACGCGCTAAATCTTGGCACCGGGGCGTACCAAAGGTTAGCGTCAGGAGACCGCCCCCTCACAGGGGAATTGCTGCGAGTCGTCCCTTTACCGTTCCGAACTCGATGCCCGCTACTGTTTACCGTTCATCGGCCCCGACGCAGGAGACCGCCCCGGTTCCTCAATCCGGATCCGGTCTCAGCGGGCTCCTCGCGACGTGGCGCGAGGACGTCCCGGCATCCATCGTCGTCTTCCTCGTCGCCTTGCCGCTGTGTCTCGGCATCGCCTTGGCGTCAGGTGCCCCCTTGTTGTCGGGGATCGTGGCCGGCGTCGTGGGAGGTCTTGTGGTCGGAGCGCTGTCCGGGTCCCACCTTATGGTTAGCGGACCGGCGGCCGGCCTCACCGCCATTGTCTTGGCTGGCATTCAACAGGTGGGCGGGTTCCCACGATTTCTGCCCGCTGTCATCATCGCGGGTGGCATTCAGATCGCCCTCGGAGCGGCCAAAGCCGGCGTGATTGGGTACTACTTCCCTTCATCGGTCATCCGCGGCATGCTCGCGGCCATCGGCCTCACGCTGATTTTGAAGCAGATCCCACACGCGGTGGGATACGACGCCGATTTCATCGGCGACATGGCGTTTGTTGAGCCGACAGGTGAAACCACTTTTTCCGCGTTATCCTCTGCCCTGCAGTCCACGCAGCCCGGGGCCATTGCGGCGGCGTTGCTCGGGGTCCTGATTCTGGTGCTGTGGCCGAAAACACCGTTTGCGAAGATCAAATTGCTTCCAGCGCCGCTCGTGGTGGTGGCGGTGGGCATAGGCCTGAATGTGCTGCTACAGGGTATCTCCCCCGATTGGGCCATTCGCGGGACGCATCTCGTAAACATTCCCGAGAATCCGTCCGATCTCATTGGGCAACTCACCTTCCCCGACTGGACTGCCTTTGGCGACAAGGCGGTGTGGACGCTGGCAATAACACTCGGCATCGTCGCTAGCCTGGAATCGCTGCTGAGCCTCGAAGCCACCAACAAGATCGATCCGCTGCGGCGCGAGGCCCCCGCGAACCGCGAGCTCTTCGCGCAGGGGATCGGCAACGTGACCTCCGGCCTTCTCGGCGGGCTACCTCTCACCGGCGTGATCGTTCGCAGCTCGGCGAACGTCGATGCTGGCGGCCGGTCTCGTCTGTCGGCCATTCTGCATGCGGTCCTGATCGTCGCGGCGGTGTTGCTGCTATCGCGCGTGCTCAACCAGATCCCGCTCGCGGCCCTTGCGGCGGTGTTGCTGGTGACCGGCTACAAGCTCAGCGCGCCATCGCTCTGGCGCGCCGCGTGGAAGCTCGGGCCCATGCAGTTCATTCCCTTCGCCGCCACGATCGTGGCCGTGCTCCTGACGGACCTGCTCGTCGGGATCTCGATCGGCCTGGCGATCGGCATTGCCTTCGTTGTGTTCGAGCAGATGCGGCGTCCTGCGTTCAAGCAGGTTAGTCCGCCAGGTGCCGTGCTCACGCGCTTCGAACTCCCTGACCAAGTCACCTTCCTCAGCAAGGCGAAGCTGGCCAAGACGCTCGATGAACTCCCGGCCGGCACCCGTGTGGAGATCGACGGTCGCAAGACTTCGCAGTTCGATCATGACGCCCTGGAAGTACTCCTTGGCTTCCGAGAGACTGCCCGTTCGCGCAACATCGACTACCGACTCGTTGGCGTTCCCGACGTTCAGATCAGCGCCGCTCACTAATCGCCCATTCCGACGACCATGGAAAATTTCCGCAAGCTGATCGAGAGCAACCGCGCGTGGGCGGCATCGATCATCGAGACCGATCCCGAGTACTTTTCCGAGAGATCCAAGACGCAGACACCGACCTTCCTGTATGTCGGGTGCTCGGACAGCCGCGTTCCGGCAAACACCGTAACGGGGACGCAGCCCGGCGAGTTGTTTGTGCATCGCAACATCGCCAACGTCATCAGCCCGAGTGATCTGAACGCGATGTGCGTGTTGCAGTACGCCGTCGAGGTCCTCGACGTGAAGCATGTCATCGTGACGGGGCACTACAATTGCGGCGGCGTCAAGGCCGCGATGTCCAATCAGCAGTTCGGGCTGGTGGATCACTGGTTGGGCCCGATCCGCAACGTGCTGCGCTGGAATCGCGAAGAGCTCGATGCCATCACGGATGAACAGGCCCGCTTCGATCGCATGGTGGAGCTCAACGTTCTCGAGCAGCTCTATCACCTGACGGAAACACCGATCATCCAGAATGCGTGGGCCAAGGGGCGTCGCCCGTTGCTGCACGGCCTGGTGTATGACATCCGCACCGGCCTCCTGCGTGAAATCGCCACCGGCATCGACTGCCAGGAAGCAGCCGAGCATCTCGCCGATCGGCGCAAGTCCGGAGTACCGGCCGGTCCACCGCCGGTGGCCGGCAGCATGCGCGGACCGGTCCTCGCGGGGGAAGAGCTCGCGGATGCCATTGCCTCCCGGGTCGCAGAAAAGTTGGGTGGCGCGCCAGCTGGGACCGGCAAGAAGTAAGACAGACGAATCGGATGGATCGCGGGGCTCGTGCCGAGGGGTGCGAGCCCCGCAGCTTTTCGGGACTACTCGGGGCCGCTAGCTTGCGTACATGGCCAAGACTCTCTCTCCGTTCAAGATGCTCAGCGCCGAGCGCCGCCAGTGGCTGGTGTCACAGGCGCTCGCGAAGCATAAAGGTGCCAAGGCGGTCTACGCGCAGCGCATTGCCGCCAAGGGTGGTGGATTCCGTGTGCAGACGCTGCTGACCTGGCCCGCCGAGAAGGTGGGCAAGGAATGCCTGCGCCTCGGCGCGCTGACGCCACAGGACGAACTCGAACTGCTGCAGATGCTATATGTGGACCTCGAACCGCAGCTGCAGATCACGTTCCTCGACGCCGCCGGCGTCAAGCACGAAAACGGCGTGATCCCCGAAGAACTCGAGCCGCCCTATGCAGAGGCCGATGCGGTCGCGAAGGGCGCGGCGGCGGTGATCGCCGCGCACGGCGAGGAGGGACGCCACTATCTGCAGACGTTGGTGGTGTACAATCTCGGCGCGTGGCCGGGGCTCGACACGCAGATCGGCTGAACTTCAGGCACCACATGAAAAAGACCGGCGCTCTCGAGAGCGCCGGTCTTTTTCGTTTCAAACACGCGAGGCGCGATCAGCGCATCCCGAACGTGCCGCCACCGCCGAACGGCAGACGCGGCATCCCACCCTTGCCGCCGCCCATTCCGCCCATCCCACCCATCTTCTTCATCATCTTCTGCATCTCGCGGAACTGCTCGAGCAGGCGATTCACATCGCTCACCGGGCGCCCGCACCCCTTGGCGATGCGTGCCCGGCGGGAGCCGTTGAT
This sequence comes from Gemmatimonadota bacterium, assembly GCA_039797155.1. Taxonomy (GTDB): domain Bacteria; phylum Gemmatimonadota; class Gemmatimonadetes; order Gemmatimonadales; family Gemmatimonadaceae; genus Gemmatimonas. The sequence goes on from JBDKIJ010000121.1 coordinate 17,005, forward strand.
GATCTCCGGCTTCTTCCGCTCCTGCGGCGTCATCGAGAGGACAATGGCCTCGATGTGCTTCATACGCTTCGGGTCGACCTTGATGTCCTTGAGCATCTTGCTGTTCACCCCGGGGAGCATCTTCAGCAGGTTCTCAAGCGGTCCCAGCTTCTGCATCTGGCGCATCGCGGTGAGGAAGTCATCGAGGTCCATCCCTTCCTTGCGGACCTTCTTCTCGAGCTTCTTCGCTTCATCGGCATCGAACGCCGTCTGCGCCTTTTCGACGAGCGAGACGATGTCGCCCATCTGCAGGATACGCCCGGCCATGCGCTCCGGATGGAACTCCTCGAGCGCATCCGGCTTCTCACCGACGCCGATGTACTTGATCGGCTTCTTGAGTACCCCGTAGATCGAGAGCGCCGCACCACCACGCGCATCACCATCGAGCTTGGTGAGGATCACGCCCGTGACATCGAGCGCCTCATTGAATCCCTGCGCGATCTTCACCGCCTCCTGACCGGTCATGCCGTCGGCGACGAACAGGATCTCATCCGGCTTGATCGCCGTCTTCAGGCGCTTGAGCTCCTCCATCATCGACTCATCGATCTGGAGGCGACCGGCCGTATCGACAATGACCACGCGATCGCGATTGCGCGTCGCCTGCTCGATGCCGGCCTTCGCGATCTTCACGACATCCTGTGTGTCGCGGTCGGCATAGACCGGTACCTCGAGGGTGCGCCCCAGCGTCTCGAGCTGATCGATGGCGGCCGGGCGATACACGTCGGCGGCCACCAGACGGGTGGACTTGTTCTCCGCCTTGAGTCGGCGCGCCAACTTGCCGGCGGTCGTCGTTTTACCGGAGCCCTGCAAGCCGACCATCATCACGACCGTTGGCGGGACCGAGCTCATCTTGAGCCCTTCCCGCCGCTCGCCGAGCATGGCCGTCAATTCGTCATGGACGATCTTGACGAGCTGTTGCGCCGGCTGGACCTGCTTCAGCTGGAGTACGCCAACCGCTTTTTTCTCGACGCGCTCGAGAAATTCACGCGTGAGGGCGAAATTGACGTCGGCCTCGAGCAGGACGCGGCGGACTTCCCGCATCCCCTCCTTGATATCGGCTTCGGTGAGAACGCCGCGGCCACGGAGCTTCGCGAAGACGTTCCCGAGCTTGTCGGTTAATTCGTCAAACATCCCGGAAAGCTAATCGCCCCACCGGAGATCACCGACCACCAGCGATCACCGACCACCAGCGATCACCGACGGCGTCGGGGATGGCGCGGCCTATGCTGGGACGGGTTTGGGTTGCATTCACGCGTTGCCGCCCCCCGGCTTCTGCCTAGATTGAGAGGTCTGGCCACTCCGCCACTTTCCCCACGCCCGTGACCCGACCGAACTCCCGTTCTTCGGCCCTGTCGATGCCCCGCGGCCAGCGCACGGAGGAGATCCTCCGCGCCGAACTGCCGCCGACGCTGCCGCTCATGGCCCTGCGGTCGACGATCGTCTATCCCCTGGGAACGATCGCCGTACAGATGGGCGCCCCGGAAAACCTCGCCCTCCTTCGGGCTCATGAGGATTCGGGGCTGGTGGTGGCGCTGGTCGTGGCGACCAGCGAAGCGGACGATGCCATCGACCCGCACAACTTCGTGGGGCGGATCGGCGTGGCGGCCCGGGTCCATGAGCGCATCAACCTCCCCGGGGACACGGTCCAGATCACCCTTCAGGGGCTGCGCCGGATCACAATCGACGCGATCGATCAGGTGACCCCGTATGCGGTGGCACAGGTGCAAGGGGCTCGGGAGACGCCCCCTGACGTTTCCGAACTGGATGAACTCGTCACCCGGACGGTCACGGCCGCAGAAACACTGGCCGAGATGGTCGACCGCATCCCGAACGAGGTGCCGCAGATCCTGAAGATGAACGTCTCGGACCCGGGACGCTTCGCGGATCTGGCCGCCACCAACATGAACCTGCGCATCGCCGACAAGGAGGAGGTGCTGCAGCGCCTCGACATCGGGCAGCGCATCCGGTTCATCCTGTCGCGCCTCGAGCGCGAGGTGGCGCGCGCCCGCGTCATGGAGGACGTGAAGAAGCAGACGGAAATCAAGATCGAACAGCATCAGCGCGAGTTCTATCTCCGTCAGCAACTCCGTGCGATCCAGTCCGAGCTGGGCGAGACCGACCCGAACGAGAAGGAGTCGGTCGACCTGCTCCGCCGCATCGAAGAGGCCCAGCTCCCCGAGAAGGTGGCGAGCGAGGCCCGCCGGGAAACGGAACGTCTGCGCATGCTGTCACCGGCCTCATCCGAGTATCAGGTGCTCCGCACCTATCTCGATTGGGTGCTGGCGTTGCCGTGGCATCAGCGTAGTGCAAACGACGAGGAGATCTCGCTTGCGCGCGTCGAAGACGCCCTGGGCGAACGGCACTACGGCCTCGACGAAGCGAAGGAGCGGATCATCGAGTACCTCGCCGTCCGGAAACTGCGTGGCGGCGACCCGACGGGCCCGATTCTCTGCTTCGTCGGTCCGCCGGGTACCGGCAAAACCTCACTCGGCGCCGCGATCGCCAACAGCATCGGCCGCGAGTTCTATCGCATCTCCGTGGGTGGGGTGCGCGACGAGGCCGAGATTCGTGGTCATCGCCGTACATATGTCGGTGCGATGCCGGGGTTGCTCATTCAGGCGCTTCGGCGCGTCGAAGTGCGCGACCCGGTCATCATGATCGACGAGATCGACAAGATGTCGAATGGCGGCAACTCGGGCGATCCGACCGCGGCTATGCTCGAGGTGCTTGATCCGTCGCAGAACACGACGTTCGTTGATCACTACCTGAACCTGCCGTTCGACCTGTCGAGCGTGCTGTTCATCTGCACCGCGAACAACCTCTTCGATATCCCCGGCCCCCTGCGCGACCGCATGGAGGTCATCCGCATTGCCGGCTACACCATCGAGGAGAAGGTCGAAATCGCGCAGCGGTACCTCATCCCGCGTCTTCTCGATGATCACGGACTGACGCCGGAGGACCTCCACATCTCCGAGTCGGTGCTGGGGTTCATCACGAGTCGCTATTCGCGCGAGGCGGGGCTGCGCACCTTCGAGCGGTCACTCGCCTCGTTGATGCGTAAGCGGGCGCGCGCCAAGGCCGACGG
>JBDKIJ010000122.1:0-4349 GCA_039797155.1 Gemmatimonadota bacterium
GTCGAGGTGACGCACCTGCTCGACGACGAGGAGCAGGTGCGCGCGCTGCGGAGGCGCATGGCGGCGGTCTTGTTCTAGGACATCGTGCACTACTTGCCATAGACCGACGCATATGGCCTCGGACCATCAGGCGTGACGACCTGTTGCCGTCGTTCTAGCGCTCCAACTTGAACCCCGGATCAATCGCAGGACGCGTGGGCGCATTCGCCACGAACCACCCGGTGAGATACATCCACTGCGTCATGCGGGTGAGCTTCGCATAGTTGATGCGCTCCGGCTTATCGCGGGGCGTATGGTAGTCGGGATGCAGGTTGGTGGTGTACATGAGCGCCGGGACGTTGAGTCGCGCATACGGGACATGGTCACTGCGGAAGTACCACCCTTCGGGGTGTGTGGGACGATCCCAGATCGAATCGAGCTTGAAGCGTCCCGTGAGCTCATTGGCCCGGAGCGCGTGCGCCACGAGATCACTCGAGTTGCGATGCGGTGGTTGCACACCGAGGATACTGGCCGAGTCCGGATGGTTCCGGCCGATCATGTCCCCATTCAGCACGGTCACGATCTGCGCCAAGGGGACGACCGGATGCGCGGCGTGGTACCGTGAACCGAGCAGCCCCCGCTCCTCAGCGCCGTGATAGACAAACAGAATGGAACGCTTCGGGCGCTGCTTCATGAAGGCGCGTGCCGAAGCGAGCAGCGCTACGCTGACCGTGCCATTGTCATCCGCGCCGGCCCATACCGAATCCCCATCGATGGCGTAGCGCACGCCGTCATGATCCTGATGGGAACTGAACAGAACGTATTCCTTTTTGAGGACCGGGTCCGACCCCTCGATGAAACCCACGATATTCACCGAAGGCGTTTCGAACCGCTCCAAACGGAGTTGCTGGGTGACCGTCGCGCCACGCCGGAACGTCGGCTCGGCGGCAGCACGCACGAGGAAAGCGGGCGTCGGAGCATTTCGCGGTGGCGGCGGCAACTCGGCACGTGCGGGCTGGCCGGCGAATCGTTGCGCAGCACGATCCACATCGTACGTGCCGCGTGCACGAAGCACGGCTAGATCATTGAATGCGCGATCAGCCTCACCGTCCGCCACGATGAAAATGGCGGAGGCGCCTCGACGGGCGAACCGCTGCTGCGTTGCGGCGATCCCTGCCTGCGTGTAGCGCACCCCGGGTGAGTTGGTTGTGGTGCGAATGCTCGCCGGCGTCGGTGTCACCATGCGCAGGGCGACGACCTTGCCTCGGACATCGACGGTCGAATCCGCTCCATCTTCGATCCACACGACGTTGCCGCTCACGTCGGCATTGGCGCCGCCGAGAGGTATGAAATCCCGGAAGACCTGAACAGGTTGGCCTTCGACAGCTCCCGACGTGGAGACCGTCGAAACCCGCGTGCGGATCATGTTGAACCACTGGAAGTACGATCCGTCGTCGCCGATCGGCTTCACCCCGATCGTCCGTAACTGCTCCGCGACCCAGATGGATGCGCGCATCTCGTCCGGGGTCCCCGCCTCCCGCCCACGCATCGCATCACCGGCCATCGCAAAGAGGTCGCGCTTGAGATCGGCCTCGCGGATCACGGCGAGAGCTGCCGGCCTCTCACCGGCGCGGGCACGTTGAGGGCCGACGGGCCGCTGCGCGTGTGACACGGTGGCCGCTATGGCGGCAAGCAAGACGGCGATCGAGACGGAGTGACGCGGCATGGTACGTAAGGGCGAGAGGAAAAAGCTCCGCAGAAAGTACCCGCGTTCCCCTCCGTTCGCTGGACAGACGCCTAACCTTGCCGAAGGGCTGGCCACAGCACAGTGTAGCGGACGGCCGTAGTCCCGATCTTGAATGGCCCACTCCTCCGGATGTTCAACCCGGCCGTTCTCCGACGCATCACCCATCAGGACGTTGAGGACCTCGACCGTCGTGCCGATCGACCGACGGGGCCGCTACGCCTGATCGATACGTCACCGGTAACGCTCAACGAGTTCTTCACCCTTGCTCTGAATATGCGCTCCTTCAACATGACCTCGACCCGTATGGTCACAAACCTTTCTCGTCGGGCCGAGCAGGTAGCCAACCTGGTCACCGCGGAGTACGGATTCAATGAATAGCCTTTTTAGACGCGGTCTTCCGTTTGGACTTGCCGTCCTGCTGACGATCAGCCAGGTCGCCGCACTGTCTGCTCAGGCGCGCACTACGGCGGTGCGGGCATCACGGCCGTTTCGCGTGCCGCAGGCCGATTCGCTGCTCCCATGGTCCCAGCAAATCGCCGTCCGCGAGCAGTGGCTTGTCAAACGACACGCCCTCCTCCTGCCCATGATGCGACGTCATGGGATCGGGATGTGGATCGTAGTGAACGAGGAATTTCACGATGATCCGGTCCTTCCGTTCGTGGCGCCGCCGCGTCCGTATACCGGAAATCGCGACATTTTTGTCTTCATTGACGCCGGTGCCGAAGGGCTGAAGAAGTACGCGATCACCGGTTACACCGAGGAGAATCTGGCGCGCTTCTTCGACGCACCGTTTACCGAGCCGCGTCCGCCGGCTGCGACATTGCGCGCTCTCTACCAGCAATTCACCCCCAAGACGATCGGTCTCGGCATCCGCGGAACGCGCGGACAGACGCGGTCCCTCGGTTACGACGCCTATCGGTTCCTGGCGGAGACTCTCGGCCCGCAAGCAGAATCGACATTCGTCAGTGCGGCCGAGCTGGTTCAGGAGTACCTCGACACGCGCCTCCCGGAGGAGATGCCACATTACACGGCGGCGGTGGCCGTGACGGAGGCGATCGTGAAGCGAGCGCTCTCGAACGCGATCATTACCCCGGGGACGACCACCGTTGGGGATGTGCGCCGGGCGTTGTACGACATGTTGGGCGCGGCCGGGGTACGCACGTGGTTCCAACCGGACTTACGGGTGCAGCGCGCGGAGGGCGATATCGCCACCTCGGGCGGATTTCTGGCGATCACCCCGGAAGGCACCGTCCTGTTGCCTGGGGACGTCGTACACATCGACTTCGGTATCAGCTACATGGGATTCGACACCGATTGGCAGAAGATGGCGTATCTGCTCAAGCCCGGCGAACGCGACGCGCCGGCGGGACTAAAGCAGGCGATGCGGAACGCCAATGCGCTGCAGGATGCCTTGATGATCAAACAGGCCCGACCCGGCCGCACCGGCGGTGCGGTATTCAACGGGACCATGTCGGAGATGAAGGCGCAGGGCATCGAAGCGATGATCTACTCGCATCCGCTGGGCAATCACGGGCACGGCCTCGGCACTTCGATCGATTTCCGCAGCCCGCTGCGTAGCGATACGACGGCATTGAACGCGCGGCTGCGCCTCGGCTCCTATCAGTCGATCGAACTGAATGCCGCGACAGCGGTCCCGGAGTGGGGCGGCAAGAAGGTATTCGTCATGTTCGAGGACTGCGCGTACCTGACGGCGGATGGGTACAAGTTTTTTCGGCCGCGCCAGGAGCAGTTCTTTCTTGTCCGCACCCTGGTCCAATGACCCAAACAACAATCCCTGCGGTCGCCATCAGGCGGCCGCAGGGATTGTGATCACGACGGATGGGGTGGGATTCGAACCCACGTTAGGCTTTTGACCTAAACACACTTTCCAGGCGTGCGCCTTCAACCACTCGGCCACCCATCCCTACACGAACGCGCCGCCGCAGCGAGCTACGGCGGCGCGTCCAAAAACATACAGCGGACAGGGTGAGATTCGAACTCACGATACCGTTGCCGGTATGCCGGTTTTCGAGACCGGTGCCTTCAACCACTCGGCCACCTGTCCAACAGATTCCTGCGAGGGGATGCATCACAAATGTGATGTCCGTATACACCTTCACACCGCCCCACAGCCGCGATAGATAACCGCCCGTTCGAGCGACTTCAAGGGTGGGTGGCGCGCTTTTGGGGTGGCGCTCCCCTCCCAGCGTGTTACGATCCGCACCATGAGCCACGCCCTCGATCGCTTTCTCGAGCAGTACGCCTTTCGCCATCCGGTCACAGGGACCCGCGCCGGCCTGCGCCTCCACGACCACGAACTGCCGGGGTGGAGCCGGGAAGCCCGCGAAGACGAACTGGACGAGTTTGAGGCGCTGACGGTAGCGCTGGATGAGGAGCATGAGGAACAGCCGGATGACGCCACACTCGCGTCCGATCGCCATGCCCTCGAAGCACATTTGGCCCGCGCGGCCATGGATGTGCGGCAGCTCACGTTCGAAAGCGCCTTCTTCGAAGACCGGAATCCCCGGCTCTGGGTCGACGAAGTCCACGACGGCATTCGTTCTCTTCTTGAGCGAGTCGGCGCGGCGGGCGATCCCGATCGTACAATGGACGATGTGGCTTC
>JBDKIJ010000123.1:0-6537 GCA_039797155.1 Gemmatimonadota bacterium
ATGAGCCGATCACGCAGCGACTCGCCGCGCACATACGGCATCATGTAGAACAGCAGCCCCTCGGCTGATCCCGACTCGTCGCACCCCAGGATGTTCGGATGCGTCATGCGCGAGGCGAGCGCGATCTCCCGAGTGAACCGGTCGGCACCAATCGTCGCCGACAGATTCGGATTGAGCACCTTGATCGCGACTTCGCGCCCCGTCGCGCGCTCCTGCGCGTAATAGACGGTCGCCATACCGCCACGACCGAGTTCGTGGCGCACATCGTAGCGGTCGTCGAGATGCGACCGGAGAATGCCGAGGATGTCCATGCGCGGGCTGACGTGCAAAGGATCGGTCGCAACCGACCTGAGGCGTATCAGCTAGGAAATAACCGCCGAATGACCAATGCGGGGCCCATTCGGCGAACGAGTCGGCGACAGATGTGACGACTCGTCATAACTCCAAGATTTCACCAAGATTGCTTCAGGAAAAATCCAACCACTCAGGCTACCGCGAAGACTCCGCGGTAGCCGGTTCCGGATCGATCACCTTGTCGAGTTCGTACAGCCCGAACGCCACGATGGCCACGATGGCGAGGAGGATGACGATCGGCTTTCGGTACCAGGGCTTTTCCGTCGCATCGATCGTCAGCGCCCAGGTGGTGGGCCGACCGGTTTTCGGGCTGATGAGTGGCGGCGACACGGGGGTCGGCTCCGGCTCACGCGGTGGCCGCGGGGCCGATCTTTGCCCCCCACGCTCGGCAGGTCCACGCACTGGTTCCGGCATGGCGATTGGGGCTGCCCCGCGATCAGGCATGGCCTTGTCCGCCGCATGCGCCGGCTCCGCTGCTGCGGCGGCGCTTCCCTGCAACAGGGCGATGAACGCCTGACCGGAAATGGGACGGTGCCGTGGGTTGGGGGCGAGCGCCGACAGCAACACCGTCTCTATTGCTGGAGGCACGGTGGGACGCAGCACGCGAATCCCCGGCACCTGGCCGGTGCGATGCTGCGCGAGGATCGCCTCGACGGTGGCCCCGGTATAGGGCGGCGCGCCCGCCAGCATCTCGAATAGCAGGCAACCCAAGCCATAGACATCGGACGCCGGTCCGGGCGCACGGCCATCACACTGCTCGGGGCTCAGGTAGGCGGCCGATTCACGCGTCGCGCGCTGCCTGGCCATGATCGGATCGGCATTGATCACGGCCGTCAGCCCGATATCCGCGAGGAGCGCACGCTGCCCTTCTATCTGAATGGCCCCCGGATGCAGCCGCCCGTGCACCAGCCCTTCCGCGTGCGCGCCGTCCAGCGCGGCGGCGATATCCGTGATGAAGCGCAGCGCATCGCCCATCGACAGCCGCTGATCACGCATCAAGCGATCACGCAGCGACTCCCCGGACAACAAGGGCATGACATACGCCAACACACCGTCCACCGTGACCGGATCCTGACACGGGACCATCGCCGGATGTCGGACACCGGCCGCAAAACTCACGGCACGCGTGAAACGCGCGGGATCAATCGTCGCGGCGACCTCGCGGTGCAGCACCTTGATGGCAACCGGGGCACCGGTGCTCTGGTCGATGGCCTGATAGACCGTTCCGATCGAGCCGCTCCCGCACTCCCGCTGCAGGTCGTAGCGACTGGCCAGTACACCACGCAGGGCATCAATGGGCAACATGCATCGTCTGTCGAAGAGGTGGGGCAAACGGCGGACGGATACTGCCCATCATTCTAGCAGAAAACCGGTGCTTTGCATCGGGGCGTTATCTTCACGCATGGTCAACCCGCCTATGCCATCCCGTGTGACGCTGCGGCCACTCACGGCAGACGACGCGTCGCAGCTGGCCGTATTCGCCCGTCGCGTCTTCGAGGAGACCTTCGCTCCCGACAACGATCCGACCGATCTGGCGACCTATCTCGATCGGGCATTCGGCGAGGCAATTCAACGCGCGGAACTCGCCGAGCCCAATGTTGAGGCACTCGTCGCGGAGCTGGATGGCGCGTGGGCCGGTTACACGCTGGTTCGGCACGGCGTGCCGCATCCGCTAGCGTCAGGAATCAGTCCGCTGTATCTGCAGCGCTTCTATGTGGATCACCGATGGCATGGGCATGGGATCGCCGTGATGCTCATGGAGGCGGTCGTCGCGATCGCGACTCGACAGCAGCATGATGTGATCTGGCTGACCACCTGGGAGCGCAATACTCGCGCCCTCCGCTTTTATGCGAAGCAGGGGTTCGCGGACATCGGTGGCGAAACCTTCCTGCTCGGTACCGATCTGCAGGACGATCGGGTCCTGGCAAAACGGCTGGTGCCCTGAGGGACACCAGCCGTTCGCGTTACCTGCTGCTGAAGCCTCAACGCTTCCGCTGCGGCGGTGGTGACGTCGGCACATCCATGGTGTTCGGCATGTGCGTGACACCACGGTGGCACATGACACAGGTCGTCTTCGGCCGCGGATCGTCCAGCTCCTTCACCTTCTCGATGTACTTCGCGTCGATATCGCGCTGCATCTTTTCCATCTGACGCGCAATCACCTTGTTCTTGCGCGTGTCATCCGCGTAGTCCTTGTTGTCGAGATGACAGTTCGAGCAGGTGAAGCCGAGCGCACGCCCGTACTGCTCGTCCATCATGGTGAGAAATTCCTTCGCCGGCATCGTCTTGTGCAGCTTCACATTCTTGAAGACGGTGCCAGCGGGCTCGTTCTCACGACCCTGCAGCGCCGCAAGCAGCGCGGCGACTTCGGCCTTGCGTAGGGTATCCTGCTTCATCGGGCTCACGGGCTGACGACGCGCCGCCGGCTGCGCGGGCGTTGCACTCGCCGCGGCCGGCGCCGCCATCGGGCGCACCTCGGCCACTGTGGCCTCACTGCTGCCGCGCGCGCACGCCAGTCCACTGCCCGCCGCCACCAGGACCAATGTCAACCACGACCGCATACCGCCTCCACAAGGTGAATGGGAACGCTACAAAGTACGCACGAATGACCGCCTGTGCTGCCCGGGCTCAGCGTTTCCGCGCCAGGATCGTCCCACGACAGGTGATCGCGCCGCACGCGCAGGGGAAACGGCGCTTCGCGGTCGGCGTATGGCGCTCCTTCAGGATGTAGGCATAGTCGTAGACGAGCTCCTCTCCCACCTCGATGTCGTGCATCGTCTCGATCCAGATCCGTCCATCCTCAATCACCGCATCACAGTTGGGTGCGCAGGAATGATTGAGGAATCGGGCCGCATTGCCGTTCTCCGCGGCGTCCACGACCACCTCGTCGTCGATTGCGAAGAGATAGGTGTGATGCCGAGCGCCGGGCGTATCCGGATAGCGCGCCTCGGCCTCGCTTGGCGTGAGTCGTGCACCCGCATACTCGATGATCCGGGTGCCCGCCGGAATGTCCTGTGTGGCGAACCCCCCGTATCCCTGAATGCCGGAGCGGCAAATGGCGAAGGGGAGCGACTGATCGGCGAGTTCGGCCGGGGTAGGAACTGACGGGTCCGGGGTGACGTGATGCGACATCTCACGAAGGTAATCGCTCGAATTGTGCCGGCAGATCACCATGAGCGGCCGGAAAGGGATAGATTGCGTCATACCTCAGGAGAACTCATGACACAACCGGACGCGCGTCACGACGCCGCATCAGCCGGCGCCACCGACGTCCCTTCGGCCGGTTTTGCCGCGCTTGGCGTCGATCCCCGTATCGCCGAAGCGCTGGCTGCCCTCGGCTACGAAGAGCCGACCCCCGTACAACAGGCTTCCATTCCGCCCCTCATCGCCGGGCGCGATGTCCTTGCACAGGCGGCCACCGGAACCGGCAAGACGGCTGCGTTTTCCCTGCCGCTGCTGACCCGGATCGGCGCCGAACGCGACGCGCAGCGCGACGGGCGTGGTCGGAATACCGCCCCGGCCGTACTGATGCTGACCCCCACGCGTGAATTGGCCATGCAGGTCGCGGAAGCCGTGCATCGCTACGGGAAGCCGCTCGGCTTGCAGGCGCTGGCCGTATATGGCGGCGCGAGCATGGAATTGCAGGTGCGTGCCCTCAAGCGCGGTGTGGATGTGGTGATCGCGACCCCGGGGCGCGCACTGGACCACATCAAGCGCGGCACGCTGCAGCTGAGCACGCTGAAGGCGGTTGTGCTGGACGAAGCCGATGAAATGCTCGACATGGGCTTCGCCGACGAATTGGAAGCGATTCTCGATGCAACGCCGGCGACTCGTCAGACCGCCCTCTTTTCGGCGACGCTGCCCCCACGTATCGCGCACATTGCACGGCAGCACCTGAACGATCCCGTCCATGTGACGGTCGAACGGGAAGTGGTCGCGGAAGGGGAGACGGCACGGGTACGGCAGGTGGCGTACATCGTATCGCGTCCCCACAAGATGCCCGCACTGGCGCGCGTCCTCGATATCGAGCAGCCGACGAGTGCGATCGTCTTCTGCCGCACGCGTACGGAAGTGGACGAGTTGAGTGAGACGCTCACGGCGCGCGGGCTGCGCGCGGAAGCGTTGCATGGTGGATTGTCGCAGGATCAGCGTGATCGCGTCATGCAGAAGTTCCGGTCACGCAAGGTGGATCTGTTGATCGCGACCGACGTGGCGGCACGTGGGCTCGACGTCAAGCATGTGTCGCATGTCGTGAATTTCGATGTGCCGGTGGATGCGGCCACGTACGTGCATCGCATCGGGCGTACGGGGCGAGCGGGGCGCGAAGGCGTCGCGATTACCTTTGCGGAACCGCGCGAACATCGGTTGCTGCGCAACATCGAGCGGCAGACGTCGCAGCGCATCGAAGTGGCGCAGGTACCCACCGTGGCCGATCTGCGGGCCCACCGGCAGGAGCTGCTCAAGGCGACGGTGCGTGAGGCGGTGATTGCCGGAGAACTCGACAGCTATCGCGGGATGGTGGAATCGCTCGCCGGCGAATTCGATATCATGGATATCGCGGCGGCAACCGTGAAGCTGATCGCCGCGCGCAGCGAAGGGGAAGACGATGAGATCCCCGCGGTGCCCGCGCGTACTGAGCGTCCCGAGCGGTTCGACCGTGGTGAGCGGCCAGAGCGTGGCGGGCGCTTCGAGCGAGGGAGTGGCGAGGCGCGTGCGCCGCGCGGCGCAGGCAAGAGCGGCGGGAAGGTCGATGGCAAGGGGGGCGCGAAGAGTGCGCGGCCGCGTCGTGGTGATGCGCCGTGGCCGGCGGCCCGCCTCTGGATTGGTGCGGGGCGCAAGCTCAACATCCGTCCCGGCGACATCGTCGGCGCCATCGCGAACGAAGTCGGCGTCGACTCGTCGAGCATCGGCGCGATTCAGATCGCCGACAATTTCTCGACGGTTGAGGTGCCGGAGAGCATTGCCGATGGGGTGATTACGGCGCTCAAGTCCAGCAAGATCAAGGGGAAGAAGATCCAGGTCCGCCGGGATCGCCTTCGCTGATCGGTCAGATCAGAACCGATCGCCCTCGAGTGAGTCCGCGAGGGCGATCATGCGGCGTACGCCGCGCACCTTCAGCCCCCGGATGTTGTTGAAGGGCACTTCGATCACGCGGCGCTGACTGGTCGAGGCGTGAACCATGGCTCCGCCGCCCACATACATGCCCACATGGGAAATGCGGGTGCTGCGGTTGGCGCTGAACACGATCAGATCGCCGGGACGCATTTTCGCAGTGTCCGCGTCCACTGCTTCGCCGGAGCGGGCAAGCTCGGCCGCGTTGTGCGGCACCCGGAAGCCGAGCTTCGCGAAGGCGTAGCGGACGAGGCCACTGCAGTCGACGCCCTTGAGTGACGAGCCGGCCCACTGATAGCGCACGCCCAGCAGTTCGCGCGCGCTCGACACCAGGGAGTCGAGGTGGACAAGCGTGAGCGGGCGCTCCGCTGTGCTGACGATGGGCGCCGTGCCGCGCGCCGTCAGACGGGCCGCCAATGTCGGCCGCTCACGCAACGCCCCGACGCGACGCAGGCCAGCCGTACCCGCCGTTCGGGCGAACGGCTTCTTCGCCGTGATGGCGGGCTTGCTCCGCTTTCCGCTGGTGCTTCCTGACCCCTGTGCCACGCCCATCGTCGCCGAAAGGCAGACGGCCAGCAGGGCAGCGGCAACGCCGCGGGGGGAAAGAACCATACGCATAACGTCGAAGCTAGGGCGCCCCGACTGGCGGGCGCAACCGGTGGAACGCCGTAGGGGGGACGGTGGTGGCGGAGCGTTCCGACCCGGTGATAGAAGATGGACAAAACGTCATGGTTCCCAATAAATGGAAAGCCACGCCGGCTCGCGGCCTGTTCATTAGAATCGCCAGATGTACCTGACCCGTTTACCGCTCCCCGCCTTGTTGGCCCAATGGGCGCGGACCGCCGACCGCGTCGAGCGCGGTGACGTCCCACCGGCCGAGTTCCCGGAGGATGTTGCCGTACGCCACGAGATCGCGCAGCGTCTCCGCAATCGCCCGACGACGATGGAAACACGGGAGATGCTCGCGGAGGTCGATGAGACCTTCCGGCAGGGAACGGTCGCCGTCGAGGCGTGCTCGGTCGGTGCCGAGCGCGCGGCGGCGGAGGGATGGACCAGCGCGCGGGAGTGGTA
>JBDKIJ010000124.1:0-2988 GCA_039797155.1 Gemmatimonadota bacterium
CGCTCATCTCGGCCATCCTGTACCTCTTCCGCGCCGGCTTCCGCACGTCGATCTATCGCGCGGCAGAAGCCATGACGGTGTTCGCCGTCATGACGGCCGGACTCTTCCCGATCATTCACATCGGGCGTCCGTGGAAGTTCTTCTGGCTGATTCCGTATCCGAACTGGCGTCTGCTGTTCCCGAACTTCAAGGCGCCGCTCGTGTGGGACGTCTTCGCCATCTCGACGTACCTCACGATCTCGACCACGTTCCTCTTCATCGGTCTCATTCCTGACTTCGCGGTGCTCCGCGACCAGGAAACCAACCCGACGCGCAAGCGGATCTACAGCATCCTCTCGCTCGGCTGGCGCAACAGTGACCGGGAATGGCGTCACTTCGCGAAGGCGTACCTGTTCCTCGCCGCCTTCTCGACGCCGCTCGTGCTCTCCGTGCACTCGGTCGTTTCCTTCGACTTCGCCATGGCGCTCACGCCGGGCTGGCACGCGTCCATCTTCCCGCCGTACTTCGTCGCCGGTGCCATCTTCTCCGGCTTCGCGATGGTGTGGACGATCGCCATCCCCATAAGCAAGTGGTTCAAGCTCGAGCACTACATCACGCTCAACCACCTCGACGCGACCGCCAAGGTCGTGCTCTTCACCTCGATGGTGGTCGGCTGCGCGTACCTGATCGAATTCTTCATCGCCTGGTACAGCAGCGTCCGGGCGGAGCAGGAGTTCTTCTGGAACCGCGTGTTCGGTCAGTGGTGGTGGGCCGCGTGGATCATGCTCCTCTGCAACATGGCGCTGCCCATGTCGCTCTGGTCGCAGAAGCTCCGGCGCAACCCGGCGTGGTTGTTCGTCCTCTCGCTGTTCATCAACCTCGGCATGTGGTTCGAGCGTTTCGTCATCGTCGTGCCGTCGCTCTCGCACGAGTTCGAGCCCTGGCAGTGGGGTAGCTACACCCCCAGCTGGATCGACATGTCGTTCCTCGTCGGCTCGTTCGGCTGGTTCTTCATGTGGTTCCTGCTCTTCGTGAAGCAGATGCCCGTGATGGCCATCATGGAGCTCAAGGAAATCGTGACGCCGCGCTTCAAGAACTCGCACGGCCACGGAGGACACCACTAATGCAGGGCGTGCTGGGTGTTTTTCATCACCTCGATGCGACCGTTACGGCGATCGAGGAGCTCAAGAAGAAGAAGCTGGGCGATGTCACCGTGTACTCGCCCACCATCCGCCACGAGCTGGATGACGCGATCGCGGGCCCGAACAGCGTGGTGCGTCGCTTCACGCTCATCGGTGGTCTCCTCGGCGTGAGCTTCGGCTACTGGATCGCGATCTGGTCGTCCGAGTATTGGCCGCTCGTCACGGGCGGCAAGGCGATCGCGTCGTGGATCCCGTACACGATCATCGGCTTCGAAGTGATGGTGCTCGTCGGCGCCCTCTCGACGGTCGCCGGCATGTTCATCAACTCGCGTGTCCCGCGCCTGACCACCACGGTCGGCTACGACGATCGCTTCTCCTCGGGCCACTTCGGTGTGTTCGTGGCGTGCGACGCCAACAAGGCCTCCGCGGCCGAAGACCTCCTGCGCCACGCCGGCGCAGAGGAGGTTCGCCGTGAAGCCTGAGACTTCCAACCTGATGCCAGCAGCCGTCTCGCGGGCGCTCCGCGCCTCGGTGGCCATTGTACTCCCGCTCTCGCTGGGCGCGTGCACGTGGTTCACGGAGTTCAAGAATCAGCCCCGCATCGAACCGTGGGAGCCGGTCTCACAGAATGAGGCCGACTCGCTCACCCCGCCGCGTGGCAACCCGCAGAACTCGGTACCGGTCCAGGGCGTGCGCGTTGGCGCCTGGCAAATCGGCTACCAGCCGCTGCCGCAGGTGATCGACAGCTTCACGCCGCTCCCCAATCCGACGCCGTCTTCCGACGAGTCGCTGGCCAACGGCAAGAAGTACTACCAGATCAACTGCGCGGTCTGCCACGGCATGGCCGGTGACGGTAACGGTGGCCTCAAGAAGGTGAACCCGGCCTACGGCTACAGCCCGAGCCTGCTCACCGAGTCCGCCAAGGGGCGCTCCGACGGCTACATCTGGGGTATGCTCCGCAACGGCCGCGGTATCATGCCGAGCTACAACCGTATCGAAGACCTCGATCGCTGGGACGTCGTGAACTACGTCCGCACCCTGCAGAAGGGCGTGGCCGACACGACGCTCATCGGTTACCCCGGTCAGAACGGCACCACGGTGCCGGGCCCCTCGCAGACGGCGCCCACCAAGCCCGCGCCGTTCGTGAAGCCCACGCAGCAGCCCACGCCCGGGTCGCCGAACATCAACTCGGCCACCTTCAAGGGTCTGAACGAGAACGACACCATGCGTAAGCTGCACCTCGGCGCTCCCGCCGAAGGTGGCGCGGCCAAGGAGAAGCACTAGTGAGCCAGCACTATCACTACCCGACGCGCGAAGAATTCGCGCGTCGCCTCTCCGGCAAGACGGTGCCCGCCGGGCTCAAGACGGCGGCGATGATCGCCGCGCTGGTCGGCATCGCCGTGTTCGTCATGGGGTTGTTCACCAACCCCGGCCGCGCCTGGCAGGCACTCCAGTACAACTGGACGTACTTCGCCGTGATCTCCACCGCGGGTACGGCGTTCGCCGCCGTGCAGCGTATCGTGACGGCGCGCTGGTCGCGCCCCATCGTGCGCTTCGCGGAAGGCTTCTACGCCTTCGTGCCAGTGGCGTTCGTCATCCTCATCGCCATCCTGTTCTTCAGCGGCGACCACATCTTCACGTTCCGCGGCCGTGAAGCCGTGCCGACCGAAGAGAAGGCCGCGTACCTGAGCAACGGCTGGTTCCTCATCCGCGGGCTGTTCTTCTTCGGCGCCATCACCGTGATCCAGGGCTTGTTCGTCTGGAACTCGGTCAAGATGGACGTCGCCGTCCTCCCCGAGGGCGGTGCGAAGTGGGCGGCCGGCCTCCGCGCCAAGATGCGCGCCGCCTGGTCGGGCGACGAGCGTCG
>JBDKIJ010000125.1:0-6395 GCA_039797155.1 Gemmatimonadota bacterium
GACGTCGCCTCGAACGACGAACCTGGACGCGGAGTGATTTCCTTGACGGATGCCATCAGTCGAACCCCAACAGGTCGAAGATTTCGCGATCCTTGAGCGGTGAAGCGGGCAACGGCTGCACGTCATCAAGCATGCGCCGAGCCAGAGCGAGATACTCCTCCTGCACAGCCACGACCTCTTCGCTGGGCTCCATCTCGAAGATCGTGCACTTCTTGAGGCGGCTTCGGCGAATGGCGTCCACATCGCGGAAGTGCGCCATCGTCTTGAGCCCGACCGCATTGTTGAAGCGATCGATCTCATTCGTTTCGCGTGACCGGTTGGCCACGACCCCGCCAAGGCGCACACGATAATTCTTCGACTTGGCCTGAATGGCCGCGATGATGCGATTCATCGCAAAGATCGAATCGAAGTCATTGGCGGTAACGATCAGGCAGTAATGCGCATGCTGCAGTGGCGCTGCGAATCCCCCGCATACCACATCGCCAAGGACATCGAAGATCACGACATCGGTATCCTCGAGCAGGTGATGCTCCTTGAGGAGCTTCACCGTCTGCCCGGTGACAGAGCCGCCGCATCCGGTGCCAGCCGGCGGGCCACCCGCCTCGATGCACTGCACACCGTTGTAGCCCTCGAACATGAAGTCCTCGGGGCGCAGCTCTTCGGCATGGAAGTCGACCCCCTCCAGGACATCGATGACGGTCGGCACCATTCGCTTGGTCAGCGTGAACGTGGAGTCATGCTTCGGATCGCACCCGATCTGCAGCACACGCTTGCCGAGCTTCGAGAAGGCAGCGGACAGATTGGACGAGGTCGTACTCTTGCCGATACCGCCCTTGCCATAGACGGCGATTACCAGCGCGCCATCGATACGCTGATTGGCGTCCATGTGCACCTGTACGCTTCCCTCTCCATCACCTGTCGTGTCGAGAATGGGTAGCCGCGTCGTGATCATGTAACGATCCCCTCCAGCCGGTCTTCGAGTTCGGCGGCTGCATCGCGCAGCGCGTCCAGCGTGGCATCATCGGGCGACCAGAAGCCCCGATCGTTCGCTTCCAACAGGCGCTGCGCAATCCCGAGTGCAGCATCCGGATTCATCGCCGCGATGCGTTTGCGCATCGCTTCATCAAGCACGAACGTGTTCGAGGTTTCGGTGTACACCCACTGCGGGACCGTATTCGCCCCACCCGTTGCGGACCATCCCAGCGTGGTGGTCAGGTGTCCTGTGATGTTGCGGACGCCTTCGTATCCGTACTGCAACTGACTTTCGTACCACTTGGGGTTGAGCATCTTCGTACGGGACTCCAGCTCCACCTGTTCGGCCAGCGTACGCACCTTGCCCTGTCCCTGCCCGTAATCGCCGAGGTACACGGCGGGCGTCTTACCCGCATTCTGCTGGGCGATGACACGCGTCATACCACCCAGCGACTCCACATACTGGTCGATGTCCGTAGCACCCAGATCGACGGAATCGAGCCCCTGGAAGGACACCGTGGCGGTCGCAAGCGCACGCTTCATGAGTGCCGGCTGCGCGGTGGGGCGCCCATCGGCCCCGTACGCAAATCCCTTGCGCTGGACGAACAGATCCGCGAGTTCGTTCTCGTCCTCCCAGCGCCCGGTCTCGATCAGCAGGTTCACATTCGATCCGTACGCCCCGTCCGCATTGGAGAAGACGCGTAGTGAGGCTGCGGTCAGGTCGCACCCCGTCTCGGCCATCACGGCGAGCGCATGCTTCCGAATGAAATTCTGCTCCGGCGCCTCATCCGCCTGCGCACAGAGCAGCGCAGCTTCGGCGAGCAGCTTGACCTGCAACGGCAGCAAATCGCGGAAGATCCCCGAGAGGGTAATGACGACATCCACGCGGGGGCGGCCAAGCGACTCGAGTGGGAGCAGTCGCGCGCCAGTCAGGCGGCCGACACTGTCGAACCGCGGGGCGACGCCCATCAGAGCGAGTACCTGGGCGAGGGGCGTCCCCTCGCTCTTCATGTTGTCCGTTCCCCACAACACGACGGCCACCGTCTCCGGGCACGCGCCGGTATCCACGCGATGCCGCGCCAGCAGCTGCTCGGCACGAGCCCGCCCTTCGAGCATCGCCGCCGCACTCGGGACCCGGTACGGATCGAAGCCGTAGATGTTTCTGCCCGTCGGCAAGACCTGCGGATTCCGAAGCAGGTCGCCACCCGGCGCCGGCTCGACGTAGCGCGCATCCAACGCCTTCAGGATCCCTTCGACTTCCCGGTCCTCACGCATGGCGGCATCAAAGCCGGACAACAGCGCGAGGTGGGCGGACAACTGCGCCGACTCGGCGATCCGCACACCGCGCGCTTTGGCTTCGCGCTGCATGGCGCGCTCGCCGGCGCGTGCATCGCCCTGCTCGACTAGCTCCCGCACGCCAACGGTCATGATCGCGTCGACCGCCCGCCCAGTATCGTCGTCACGGCGCTCGCCATAGCCGGCCACGATGGACGCACCGAGCGGTGGCAGTTCCGCTTCCGGGCGACCAGCACGTGCCATCTCCAGCAAGACATCAATGCGCGCGTCGACCGACAGGGCTTCACCAACGACGTGCAACCCCATCGGGATGAGGCTGTATTCCAGTTCCAGAAGGCGCTCGCGAATCGCAGCAATGGCAACGTCTGCCTCCGCTGGAGACCACGCGGGCTCTGCGGCGGCCAGTTCCACCGCAGCCGCCTGTTGCTGCACAAGCGCCCGGAGCGCGTCCGCGTCGGACGCCGACTGGCCATCGAGCTGCCGCCAACGATCAAGCGACGTCTTGAGATCCGCCAACCCGCGATACAACCCGGCGTTGGCGATCGGCGGCGTCAGATACGAAACCAGTGTGGCGTTGCCCCGCCGCTTGGCCAACGTCCCTTCCGAGGAGTTGTTCGACGCGTACAGATACACATTCGGTGTGTCGCCGATCAGGCGATCCGGCCAGCAGGTGGCATCGAGCCCCGACTGCTTGCCCGGCATGAACTCCAGTGCACCGTGCGTCCCGAAGTGCAGGATGGCATCGGCGGCATAGTCTTCCCGCAGCCACCGGTAGAACGCACTGAAGGCATGCGTCGGCGCGAATCCCCCCTCGAACAGGAGGCGCATCGGATCGCCCTCCCAGCCGAAACTGGGTTGCACACCGATGAAGACGTTGCCGAGCTGAATGCCCATCACATGCAACGACGCGCCATCGGTGAGCTGCTTGCCGGGCGCCGCGCCCCACGCCGCTTCGATCTGCGCGAGATGCCGCTCGCGACGCACATGGTCGTCGACCGGAATCCGTGTATGCACGTTGGCCGGCGCGCCGAAGCGTTCACGATTGCCCTGCGTCAGCCGCTCACGGAGATCGTCGGCCGACGACGGGAGCTCAACGGTGTACCCCTGCTCCTTTAGCGACGCCAGGACCCGCTGGAGCGAGGGAAACACGGCGAGGTAGGCGGCACTCCCCGTATTCCCGGCATTCGGTGGGAAATTGAACAGGATCACCGCCAGCTTCCGCTCTGCGCGATCCTTGCGCCGCACGGCCACCAGCCGCGCGACCCGCTCAGCGACGCGCGCGATACGTTCCGGGATGGGCTCCGATGCGGCCGGCGTTCCATCCACCGCCGTCCCTTTCCCGCCATACACCGTCGGCGCGATCGCGCCATCGAGCTCGGGAATCGCGATTTGCAACGTGGCCTGCAGCGGGTTCAGTCCGCGTGCATCACGCCGCCATTCGTCGATCGTCTGGAACTCGAGCGTCTGCAGCGTGAGATACGGCACATCGAGCCCGCGCAGGACGGCCTGTGCTGCGGTGGCATCGTTATAGGCAGGGCCCCCGACGAGGGAGAACCCGGTCAGGTTGATCATTGCATCGATCGTGGCCCGTCCGGTCGCATCGGTAAAGAATGCCGTGATGGCCGGCCGCGCATCGAGCGCCGAGGCGAAGGCGGGAATCACGCGGAGACCCCGCGCTTCGAGCGCCGAGACGACCGCCGCGTAATGCGCCGTGTTCCCCGCGAGCAGATAGGAGCGACCCACGAGCACACCGACGGTACCCGCGCTCCCACGCGTGGACAGATCACGCACCGACTCGGTGATCCCGCGCCCCGGGAGCGCAGGATGCCAGCAACCGACCTCGGGATACGTCACCGGCGGTTCGGGCTTGAGCGTGCCCTTCAGGGTCGCACGAGGCCCAGCGGCGTACCGATCGACGGCGTACCGGATCATGTGCGCGATATTCTCGTCACTGCCGGCCAGCCAATACTGGATCAGCAGGAGATACGCGCGGACATCCTGCGCCGTCCCGGGAATGAACTTGAGGATCGATGGCAAAGTGCGCAGCGCACTCATCTGCCGCTCGCCGCTCGATTTCCCGTCACCCCGCGATCCGCGGAGCTTCTTGAGTAAGCTGATCGGCGAGAAGGGCGAACGCGATTCGCCGCCGCTCATATCGAACTTGCCGAGTCGCGTGCACTTCACCAGCTCCGGGGTGCACAGCGCGCAGAGTACGGCGTCGGCCGCATCGCGACGTTCCAGCACGGCTGGCAGGATGGCATTCGCATACTCTTCCTGGAAGAGCTGCGTACACACGATGATGTTGGCCGTGCGAATGTCCGCCCGCGCGCGTTCGGCGGCCTGCGGATCCGTTCCGAAATCGGCCGCGACATGCATGGAGACCCGCAGCCCCGACACCCCGCGCAGCATGGTCTTCGCCCGCTCGAACGCATCCGCGAGGTGCGCATCCAGCGTGGTGATGACCACGTGCATCGTGGGCGCCGAGGCCGCCGATCCCTTACCGGCCATAGTGCGCCTTGGCGTCGTAAAGCGTATCCACGGTGATTTCCGCGATGCCGCGGTCGAGTGCAAAGCGTTCGGTGTTGCGCCGCGCCTTGCCCCGGACGAAGAAGGGGATCTTCTTCAGCTCCGCTTCACCCGAGGCGGCCCAGACCACCGTGATCGGCGCCGGAGGCGCTGCGACCGCCGCGGCCGCATGCGCATCGGCCGCGTCCTCCGCCTCCTCCTCGGTATACCCCACGGCGCTGGCGGCTTCGGGGGCAATCGCGATGTGCGAGCCCGTTGCAGTCTCGGTTGTCGGGAACACGTCGGCGTGCTCGACGGTCTTCCGCGGTCCCGATCCATGCCCCAGATGCGACGGAGAGCTCCCATCGCCGAACTCGAAGTCCTCGCGGAACATCTGCAGGAGATGTTCTTCGAGCCCCATCATGAGCGGATGGACCCAGGTATCGAAGATGACATTCGCCCCTTCGAACCCCATCTGCGGCGAATGCCGCGCCGGGACATCCTGCACGTGGATCGGCGACGAGATCACGGCGCACGGTACGCCGAGCCGCTTGGCGATGTGCCGTTCCATCTGGGTGCCGAGCACCAGCTCAGGCGCCAACTCCGAGACCCGCTGTTCGACGGCGAGATAGTCGTCGGTGATCAGCGCCTCGACACCGATCTGGGCGGCAAGGTCGCGCACCGGGCGTGCGTATTCGCGCGCATAGGTCCCGATCCCCACGACGGTGAAGCCGAATTCGTCGCGTGCCATCCGCGTCGCCGCCAGCACATGCGTGGCATCACCGAAGACGAAGACCCGCTTGCCCGTGAGATACGTGGAGTCGACCGACCGCGAATACCAGGGGAGCAGGGAGCGACTGGCGGACATGTCACTCGCGCCAATCCGTTCCCGCTCGAGGATCGGCTGTACGTCGATGCCCAGGACCGTACCGACTTCCTCGATGAAGGCGCGCGTCGCGAGGATCCCGATCGGGACCGTCTTCACCATCGGCATGCCGAACTGCTTCTGCAGCCAGCGGGCCGTGGTTTCCGCGAGCTCCGGGAACAGGACCACGTTGGCATCGGCCTCCGGGATGCGACGCAGATCCGCCACCGTGGCATTGAGCGGCGCGCCGACATGGACATCGACCCCGAGATCGGCGAGCAGCCGCGTGATCTCGCGGACATCATCGCGATTGCGGAAGCCGAGCGCGGTGGCTCCCAGAAGATTGACGCGCGGGCGCCGGCCGTCTCGCGCCGTGGGTGTCGCCGTCGACCCCGTCAACACCGTCCGCACCAGCTGATAGAACGTCTCGCTCGCTCCCCAATTTTCCTTCTTGGAGTACGACGGGAGTTCCAGCGGGACGATCGGCACCGGGAGTGACATCCCCATGGCGAGCGATCCCGGCTGATCCTGAATCAGTTCGGCGGTGCACGATTCGCCGACCAGCAGGGCATCCGGCTGAAAGCGTTCGTAGGCATCGCGCACCGCCTGCTTCACCAGTTCCGCCGTATCGCCACCAAGGTCCCGCGCCTGGAACGTGGTGTAGGTGACGGGGGGGCGCCGATCGCGCCGCTCGATCATGGTGAAGAGCAGATCCGCGTAGGTGTCGCCCTGCGGCGCATGCAGTACGTAGTGTACG
>JBDKIJ010000126.1:0-5739 GCA_039797155.1 Gemmatimonadota bacterium
CGGAGCGATCTCTACGCGGTGGGGCTGCTGTTGTACGAGATGGTGCTGGGTCGCCCGCCGTTCGATGGTGACGACTCTTACGCGGTCGGGTACAAGCACGTGCACGAGGCGCCGCAGGCGCCGGATCAGATTGACCCGACGGTCCCCGCCGCGCTCAGCGCGATCATCATGCGCTGCCTCAACAAGCAGCCATCTGAGCGCTATGACCGCGGGCTCGAGTTGGCCGACGCGCTCATCGGCTATCTTTCGGCGTCCGGTGGTGCCGACTTCCGTACGGCTCGCGTCGCGCGCGCTACGGGATTCGGCGCGTCCTGAACGCCGCTTCCACGTCCTGACGCCAGGCAGATCCTCGCATGGAACTCCACGCTGAAGTTGTACACGTCACGACCCGTCACCCGTTCTACATCGCACGCGGTGGGCAGAGCAACTATCGCGTCGTGTGGGTGCGCCTCCGCGACCGGGACGGCGCCGAAGGGTGGGGAGAGGCATCACCCAGCCGATTCTACGGAGAAAACGCCGATACGGTGATGATGGCGCTACAGGCGCTGGCGCCGGTGCTGGAGAAGGCTGATGCATGGTCGATCGAAGCGGTCGAGCAGCAACTGCTGGGGACGATCCGGTTCAATGCAGCGGCTCGCTGCGCGGTGAGTGCGGCGCTTCATGATCTGGCGGCGAAGCGGCTCGGGATTCCGCTGTATCGCCTGTGGGGGCTCGATCCGCATGCTGCGCCGACATCCAGCTTCACGATCGGTATTGCGCCCGATGAAGCCACGTTGCGGTCGCGGGTCCGTGAGGCGTCGGCCTATCCCATTCTCAAGATCAAGCT
This sequence comes from Gemmatimonadota bacterium, assembly GCA_039797155.1. Classification (GTDB taxonomy): domain Bacteria; phylum Gemmatimonadota; class Gemmatimonadetes; order Gemmatimonadales; family Gemmatimonadaceae; genus Gemmatimonas. The sequence goes on from JBDKIJ010000126.1 coordinate 827, forward strand.
GGGTTCCTCGTGGGATCGTGACGTCCTGCGCATCGTGCGGGAAGAGGCGCCCAACGCGACGCTTCGGGTTGATGCGAATTGCGCATGGAGCGCGAAGCAGACGCTTGGTATGCTTGATGTGTTGACCGATGTGGGCGTTGACCTGCTTGAGCAGCCGCTCCCTCCAGAGGACCTCACCGGACTGCGTTTCGTTCGCGAGCGGTCGCCAATCCCGGTCATTGCCGATGAGTCGTGTCTCGTTGCCAGCGACATCCCGAAGCTTGAAGGCGTGGTCGACGGTATCAATCTGAAGCTGGCCAAATGCGGCTCACTCCGTGAAGCGCTCCGCATGATCGCGGTGGCGCGCGCGCACGGCATGCGCGTCATGTGCGGGTGCATGATCGAAACGACTTTGGGGATCGCCGCAGCGGCGCACTTTGCGCCGCTGCTCGATGACGCGGACCTGGATGGCGCGGCCTTGCTCGCCGATGATCCGTTCACGGGCCCGGGTATTCCCGGTGGTCGCGTGACGTTGGGGGATGCGCCCGGTCTGGGCGTGTCGCGGCGCTGAGTTTTCCGATGGCCCCCAACGGGGCAAACCGCTGATGGATGCACCTCGGTGCATCGAGGTGGCACTGGCCGTGCCGATGTTCCGCACGTTCAGCTACACCGTGCCACCGGCGATTGCCTGGCCGGTACCCGTCGGGAGTCGCGTGGTGGTGCCGTTCCGGAATCGACCGGAGATTGGCATCTGTCTTGGGGAGAGTTCGCCACCGGACGGCGTGGTGCTCAAGCCGATTCGGGCGGTCGCCGACCACGAGCCGTCACTTCCCCCGGCACTGCTTCACACCGCGCGCTGGATTTCGGAGTGGTATGCCGCCCCGTTGGGGGTCACGTTGCGGTCGATGCTGCCGACGGCGCTGACGTCGCCATCCGCGCCGAGCCCCGCATCAAAGACCCGACGTGTGGTGCATCTGGTAGCCGAGTTACCCTCGCTGCTGCAGCGCGAGACACTGTTCGCGCGGGCCAAGCAACAGCGCACGGTCTTCGAACTGCTTGAAGCCCAAGGGGGGCAGGCGCCGCTCGACGCGTTGCGTGCACAAGCCCAATGCTCGGCTGGCGTCATTACCGCGATGGTGAAAAGGGGGCTCGTTGAGGTGCGCGATGAAGTCTCGTCGCGTGATCCGTTCGCGAGTCGGCCCGGCGTGGCACCGCCACCGATGCCGTCTGCAGCCCAGCGCGATGCGATTGACCGCGTCGGCGCCGGCGAGCCGGGGCAGGTGTTTTTGCTCCACGGCATCACCGGGAGTGGAAAGACGCTCGTCTACATCGAGGTGATCCGGGCGATTCTGCATCGTGGACAGACCGCGATCGTGCTCGTGCCGGAAATTGCGTTGACCTCCCAAACGGTCGATCGCTTCCGCGGTGCGTTCGGTGATGACGTGGCCGTGTTGCATTCCGGCCTGAGCGATGGCGAGCGATTGGACGCCTGGCAGGCACTCCGTCGTGGCGAGAAGCGCATTGCGGTTGGCGCACGATCGGCGCTCTTTGCGCCGCTCGATCGCGTCGGTGTCGTGATCGTGGACGAGGAGCACGAGAGCAGCTACAAGCAGTCCGAGACCCCGCGTTATCATGCGCGTGAAGCGGCCATGGTTCGGGCGCGCGCCGAGGGCGCGGTGGTGGTGCTGGGGAGTGCGACACCAAGTCTGGAAAGTTGGGAGCGCGCAGATCGCGGACAGGCGGTGCGCGTGACGCTACCGGATCGCGCCGGTGGCGCGTCGCTTCCCCCGGTGGCGCTGGTGGATCTCCGCGTCGAAACGAAGGCGGCGCTGGCGAAGCGTGCACCGAACGCGCCGTATGATCCGATGCTGGGTGTTTTCAGCCAGCCACTGCTCGCGGCGATCGAGTCCCGACTGCACCGCGGTGAACAATCGCTGCTGCTGCTCAATCGGCGTGGCTTTTCCGCCTTCCTCCAATGCGAGGCGTGCGGCGATGTCCCAGTGTGCCCCCACTGCAGCATCTCGCTGACGTATCATCGAGTGCCCGAGGCGCTCGTCTGCCACTACTGCCAACATCAGGCACTGGTCCCATCGCAGTGCCCGGCCTGCGCACACCCCGTCATCCGGCGTCGCGGACTTGGGACCCAGCAGATCGAGCGGCTCGTAGCGGAGCGGTTCCCCGAGGCGCGTATCGCGCGCATGGATGTGGATACCACCAGCGGGAAGTGGGCGCATACGCAGATCCTCGATCGCGTGGGGAGCGGCGAGGTTGACATTCTCCTTGGCACGCAGATGATCGCGAAGGGGCTCGACTTCCCGAACGTCACCCTGGTGGGCGTCATCGATGCCGATACCGGGCTCAATCTCCCAGACTTTCGGGCCGCCGAACGGACCTTCCAGCTCCTGAGTCAGGTTGCAGGCCGCGCAGGGCGCGGGCCGAAGGGGGGAGAGGTGATCGTACAGACACGCATGCCGGACGCCCATGCGATTCGCCATGCGTTGTCGCACGATTTCCTCGGTTTCGTTCGCGAAGAGCTTGGTGCCCGGCGCATGCCGGCGTATCCACCCTATGTGGCGGTCGCCAATGTTGTCGTGAGTGGCACGGAGCAAGGGGCCACCGCGGCAGCGGCCATCGAGGCCGCGCAGTGGGTGCAGCAGCTGCTGACGGCGCGTGCGCTGCGGGACTGCGTGATTGTTGGCCCGGCTCCATGTCCGATCGATCGGATCAAGGATCGGTGGCGGTGGCATTTCCTGCTCAAGAGCTCCGATCCTCGGCTCATGACGCGATTGGTGCGCTACGTCGCCGAGAAGTGCCCGGTACCGCGGGAGGCCGCGCTCCGTCTGGTGGTGGACCGCGATCCGGTGTCGCTGCTGTAGGGATGAGGGTGCTACACTTCTCCGCATGACGCGCCATCTCGATCGCATTCCGCCCTATGTGTTCTACGAGCTCGACGCGCGCCGTGTCGCGGCTCGCACCGCTGGTCGTTCCTTGCTTGACGTGGGGATCGGGAGCCCGGATGGACCGATCCCCTCGGTCGTCGTCGAGGCGATGCAGCGGGTGGCCGGTGATCGCGGGCTGAGTGGGTATCCTTCCTTTCAAGCGACGCCCGCGTATCGCGAGGCGGTGGCGCAATACATGGCGACGCGCTTCGGCGTGTCGGTCGATGCGCAGGCCGGGCTGCTGGCCGTGGCCGGTTCGAAGGAAGGCATCGCGGAACTGATCCTTTCGCAGGTGGGCCCCGGGGATGTGGTGCTGGTGCCGGCGGTCCACTACCCGGTCTATGCGCGTGCGACGCTCCTTGCCGGCGCCGATCCGGTGTACGTCCCGTTTCTTGACGATGGACGTCTGGATCTCGACGCCATTGATCCGGCGATGTTGCGTCGGGCGCGTATCCTGTTGGTGAATTACCCCAGCAATCCGACGACCGTATCGGTGTCGCTTGAGGAGATGGCCCGGTATGTCGCCTTCGCCGAGCAGCATGGGTTGCTGGTGATCAGCGATCTCGCGTACAGCGAGCTGTCGTTTGATGGGTTTCGCGTTCCGAGTGTGCTGCAAGTGCCCGGTGCGGAGCGGGTGGCGGTGGAGACGCACAGCTGCAGCAAGAGCTTCAACATGGCCGGGGTGCGGATCGGTTTCGTGACAGGCCGACTGGACGCCATTGCCCGGCTCGATGCGTATCGCTCGAATATCGGCTACGGCGTCTCCACCTTCGCGCAGGTCGCGGGGACTGCGGCGTTTTCACACCACGCCGAGATTGTGGGGCCGATCGTGTCGGAGTATCGCGCGCGTCGTGATGCGATCGTGGCCGCGTTTCGTGCGGAGGGATGGCCTGTCGAGTCGCCGCGTGCCACGATGTATCTCTGGCTCGACGTGCCGTCGGGGGTCGACGATTGGGCGTGGGTCGATGCGCTTATTGCGCAGGAAGGGATCGTGGTGACGCCGGGGATCGCGTTCGGCGAGGCGGGGCGAGGCAAGTTCCGCATCAGCTTCGTGCAGCCTGCCCAGGAACTACAGCGGGCCGCCGCAGGCATTGCTGCGACGGCCCGACAGTTCACGCGCTAAGCCGCGGCGACTTACTTCGCGGGCGCCGGTTCCTTGATGGCGATGTCCCACTGCACCTGCACTTCGTTCTCGATCGGATTCACCATGGCGTCGTAGGTGATGCCGAAGTCCTTGCGCAGGATCGTGAACTGGCCGCGGAAACGCCCGATGCCCTTGTCGTAGAACATCATCGACGCGGGGACGCTGATCCGCTTCGTGACATTCTTGACCGTCAGGTCGCCTTCGATCGTGAGCTTGTTGCCGGCGGCCGGCGTGATCTTCACCGACTTGAAGGTGATCGTCGGATACTTGGCCACATCGAAGAAATCCGGGCTGCGGAGGTGGTTGTCGCGCATGTCCACGCGCGTGTTGATGCTGGCTGCATCGATGGTGATGCTGACCGAGGAGGCGGCCATGTTCGCGGCATCGAGCTGCACGTCGGCGTCCCACTTCCCGAAGAAGCCGTGGGCGCTGAGCATGCGCGAATCGGCCACGAAGTTGATCTCGCTATGTGCCTTGTCGATGACATGCGGCTTGGGCTCGATCGGTCGGGCGGCAATCAGGGAGGGGACTAGCAGCGCGGCGGCAAAGCGCGCGGTCAGGGAACGCGACATCGGATATCTCCGGCTTGAGCGAATGAGGAAGGCGTTGGGTGCGGCTTTGCTGCTGGACGACAAAAGCTTCAGTACTAAGATAATCATTCAGGCCGCTTAGGCAAGTAGGGAGCGCCCTGTTCCCGGCACCGCAGGGCGATGATCTTTGATGGGCTGTTCTCTTTGGCCCGTCCTTCGTCCCCGCCCGATGACCGAACCTGCTGCGCCCCCGCTCGACGAGACCGTACTGCCCACCCCGGCGATCCCTGATCGGGCGGATGCCCCGGTGTCGGAAACGGC
>JBDKIJ010000127.1:0-8746 GCA_039797155.1 Gemmatimonadota bacterium
CGCGAGTTGCGCCGCGATGTCGTCATTGCGCGGATCCGCCTCCAACACCCGCTCGTACCAGCGCCGAGCGGAGGCCGCATCGCCGCGCCGCCGGTCGATGTCCCCCAGATGGCGCAGCGCAATCAGGTTCTCGGGATCCTGCGCCAACGCCTGTTCGAATACGCCCCGCGCCTCTTCGAGGCGATTCGCCTCGAAGAGCGCCTGGCCATACACGATGTGCCCACTCATGTGACCCGGGACCTGCGGGAGATACTCGGCACACAGGGCAATGGCGTCCTCGAGGGCGCCGAGCTTTCGCAGCTCGTTCGCGTAGGACACGAAGTACCGACGCGGGTTGTCCTGGAACCGAAGGCGGAGATCGTCGATCCGGGCCGCAGTACTCATTCGTGATAGGCCTCAGGTGTGGCGCGGAACCGACCGATCCGCAGGAAGAGCCAGAGTTTCGAACAGTCTAATCCAACTTATCGCGCTCCTCCGGTGAGATGTCAATGTGAATCGTGACCCGAAGTCATGGCCTGTCTTGCCTTTAGCGGAACGCGACCGCTAGCTTTCCGGACTCTCTGGCACACGCCCTTCTTCAAGGGAGGTCCGTGTGCCGTTCCGTTTGCCGTCTTTCCTGCTCTGAAGGAGTCTCGCCCCGTGCTGCAATCGATGCGGAGCGCCGCGAAGTACATCTGGATCGTCCTGATCGTGGCGTTCGTCGGCAGCTTCCTGCTGTACGAGACGTCCGGTCTCGCCGGCCGCGCCCCGGTCACCACGACCACCTCGATCGCCACCGTCAACGGCGAGGAACTGCTCCTCACCACGTGGCAGAATGCGGTGAGTCAGCTCGAGCAGCAGCAGACGGAGCAGCTGGGCCGTGGGCTGACGCTTGATGAACGCCGGACAATCGAAGATCGGGCGTTCGATGAGCTGGTCACCGATATCCTCCTCCAGCAGGAGTACAAGCGTCGCGGCATCAGTGTCTCGGATGACGAGATCCTGCAGGCCGCCCGTATGGCACCGCCGCCGCAGGCCATGCAGTCGCCCGACCTCCAGACCGAGGGCCGGTTCGATATCACGAAGTACCAGCGCCTGTTGGCCAGCCCGATGGCCAAGCAGTCGGGGATGCTTGCCGGGCTCGAGGCGTACTATCGCAACGAAATTCCGAAGCAGAAGCTGTTCGATCAGGTGGCCAGCCTGGCGTACGTGTCCGACGAGCGCTTGTGGCAGATCTACAAGGATCGGCACGACAGTGCCTCGGTCAGCTTCGTCGCGCTGCGTCCCGAACTGCTGACCGATTCTTCGGTGACGATCAGCGACGCCGAGATCCGCGCGTTCTACGATCGCAACAAGAAGCGGTTTGATCGGCCGGGGCGCGCCGTCGTTTCCCTCCTGACCGTTCCCCGCACGGTGACGACGTCCGACTCGGCAGCCGCACGTGCCCGCATCGAGAAGCTGCGCGCCGAAATCACTGCTGGTGCGAAGTTCGAGGATGTCGCCAAGCGGGAATCGACCGACAGCGTGTCTGGCGCGCAGGGTGGGGCCTTGGGTAAGGGCGGCAAGGGCCGCTTCACCCCGAAGTTCGAAGACGCAGCCTACGCCCTGAAGGTCGGGGAACTGTCGCAGCCGGTGCTTACGCCGTTCGGTTGGCACCTCATCCGCGTCGACGAGAAGAAGGGCGATACGCTCGACGTGCGCCACATTCTGGTGTCGATCGCGCAGAGCGACTCCAGTGCGACGCGGACCGATCGTCGGGCGGACTCGCTTGCCAGCAAGGCGGCTAGTGTCGAAGATCCGAAGGCGTTTGACGACGCGGCTCGCACGCTCGGTTTGACGGCCGCGTCCGTGGTCGTCGTGGATAAGGAACCGCTGTCTTTCGCCGGCCGCTATGTGCCGAGCGTGAGCGCATGGGCCTTCTCGGGGGCACGCCCGGGAGAATCCAGCGATCTATTCGATGCCCCGGAGGCGTATTACCTCGCGCGCCTCGATTCGCTCGTGCCGGGCGGGCCGCAGCCCCTATCCGAAGTGAAAGGGGACATTACCCGCCGCCTCACGCGCGAAAAGCGACTCGAGAAGCTGCGGCCGATCGGCGAGCAACTCGTAGCGTCCGCCCGGCAGGGGACCCTCGAGGCCGCCTCCGCACAGCGCAACCTGTCGGTCGACAAGGCGCCGGCACCGTTTTCGCGCGTTGATGCCGTGGCGGGTCTGGGACAGTTCTCGCAGGCCATCGGCGCGGCCTTCGCCGTACCGGTTGGTCAGGTGAGCGGCCCCTTCAAGGGCAGCGATGCGATGATCGTCCTGCGTGTGGATGCCCGCACCGAGGCCAACCGTGCGACGTTCGAGGCCGAGAAGTCGATCCAGCGTGCACAGCTCACGCAACAGCTGCGTCAGCAGCGGGTTGATGAGTTCCTCGCCAACCTGCGCGAAAGCGTAAAGGTCGACGATCGCCGGACCACCGTACTCACGCAGCTGCGTCGTCAGTCTGGCGTCTGATCCGCGGTGACATGGTCGAGCGCGTTCATTGAACGCGCTCGATCATCCGTCGGGATCAAGCCAAGGAGAAAGCCCCCGCGAGAGCGACTCTCGCGGGGGCTTTTCCGTACCGTCACGGCACGAGACTTACTGCAACAGACGCTTGGGTTCGGGGCGCTCCTCGGCGGTGCTCTCTACCGGGGTCCCGCCACCGACACGGTCCACGGGGCGCGGCGGCTCCGTGATCTGTCGCTGCGCATCACTCAGGTTGCGCTTGAACTCGTTGATCCCCTTCCCGAGCGATCCCGCGATTTCAGGAATGCGCTTGGCGCCAAACATCAACAGCACCACCACCAGGATGAGGAGGATTTCCCAGAAACCGAAGTTGCCGAAATTCATGACGTGCTCCTAGAAGAGCGATCGCGCGATCAGGTAGGCGATCAGGACCCCCAGAAGGCTCAACAGCGAGACGTCCAGGGCGACGGGACCAACAGCAAACTTCAATATAATCAGGTCAATCGGAAGCGGTCCCACAGACGGTGTGACACCCGTCGTCAGGAACTCTTTCACCGCCCCGGCTGGCAGAAAACGCCGGGCCACCTGCGTGAGGAGCCCCCCGGAGACGAACCCGCTGGCCAGCACCACCAAATGGAACAGCGGTCGGTGTTTCGAGGGCCCCCGCGCCATCACCAGCGGCGCTCGACGACGTAGGCAATGGTCTCGAGCAGCGCCGCACGAGCGTGGGAACTCGGGAGCTCAAACAGCGACTCCTCGGCTTCCTGCGAAAACTGATCGGCGCGCCGCCGGGCGTAATCAAGCCCACCATAGGTGCGAACGATCTCCACGACCTCGGCGATCTGCTCGTCGTCGGGCTCACCGGTCGCGAAGAGGGCATCCACGCGTGCCCGCGCGGTCCCGTCCATTTCCCGAAGTGCCGCGATCAACGGCAGCGTGACCTTGTGCTCCTTCAAATCGAGTCCGCTCGGCTTTCCCGTCATTTCCTGCTGCTCGGTGTAATCGAGCAGGTCGTCCGCGACCTGGAAGGCCATGCCAAGGCGCTCGCCGAACCGTGTGAGGGCGGCGCGGTGCCGCGGCGCACCGCAGAGGGCACCGACATCACACGCGGCCATGAACAGCGAGGCCGTCTTGGCGCGAATCAGCGTTTCGTAATCGGTTTCGGAGAAAGCCAACGACTCGAACGCGCCGAGCTGTCGAATTTCTCCGAGCGTCATCTCGTTCGATGCGCCGGTGATCGAACGCATTGCCTCCAGATCGCCGAGCGCCACGAGCTCACGCAGCGCGCGGAGATAGAGGAAGTCCCCCATGATCACGGAGATCTGGTGACTGAACAACGCATTCACCGTCGGCATGCCGCGCCGCAAGGCAGAATGATCGACCGCATCATCGTGGACCAGCGTGGCGAGATGGATCAGTTCGATGATGGCCGCATAGGTCACCGCCTTGGGGGCGGCCACGTCCTCGACGCGACTCGACAGCAGGAGCAGGGTTGGCCGAAAGAGCTTCCCCTTCATCCCCATGAGATGCCCCTGCACTTCCTGCACGAGCGGCACATCGGCAGAGACGATTCGCCACAGCTCGTCGGATACCGTGGCGAGATCCTGCTGAATGGGCGCCTGAATCTCTCGAAGCGCCGCCGCCAGCGAGGACGGCGTACGAATGGATATCGACATCAGAACGACTACCCCAGCGCCGCCAAGCGGGCGGCGACGTCGCGAAATTGCTGGTTGAGCGAGGACACCCGGAGATAATAACCACGTGCGGCCTCAACTTCCCCCAGCCCCTCGCTGGCGTATCCCATGAGGTACCACATGCCGATACGGAGCTGGTCGTCACCGCCGGGCTCATGGAGCCCGCGGGTGAGGATCGTCACGGCGACCTGATGCCGTCCCTGCTCGACGAAGCATTGGCCGAGCGCCTCGTACGACGCCATGCGGTGGGCGGGGCTCCGAAGGGCCTTCTGAAATTCCGTGATCGCGTCGTCGACCAGTCCCATTTCCTTGAAGGCGACGCCGAGGTCGTAGTGACTCGCGAAATCGTCTTCACCCAGAGAACGAGCGACGCCTTCCTTGAAGTGCTGCAGGAGGGAGGCGAAATCGGCCTGTTCATCACCGGAGGCCACCGGCTCCTGCATGCGCAGCCGTGTCGCGCCAGGCTCGCCATCCTCGTGCAACCAGGTCACCAGTTCCCGGCTCGGCGAGGACGGTTCCTCGGGCAATGGCGGCGCCGCGTCGCCGAGGGCGGCATGCGCTCTGGCATCACGCGGATCAAGTTCCAGGACCCGGGCGTAAACGGCGCGCGCTGGCCCTTCCTCGCCGCGCTGCACCAGCGCATCGGCCAGATCCAGATAGGACGCGCGCAGCGCGATCGCGTCCTTGCGTCGGACCGCCACCTCCACGCGACGCTGGTGGTATGCGATACGGTCTGGGCAAACGTGGACGAGTTCATCCGCGACGTCAGCGGCCGCCGCGAGGTCTCCCCCGTCGGACAAACCACGCAAGGCGATCTCGAGCTCCGAAAGCGCGGCTTCCCGGTCACCAGCCTCGAATAGCGCCTCAGCCAAACGCCGCCGGAGCAACCAATCACTCGGCCGGGCCGCCACCGCCTCACGCAGCGTGTCGACCCGACTCACCGCGTGCGCCGAGGCTTCAGCCGCCACGGCGGCAATGGGGATGACGGGCGTCGGCTGACCGTGTGTAACCGCCGGAAGTGCCGCAGCCGGGGTGTGGATCACGGCCCCCGGGGCGAGCACCTCATCGCTGACACGCAGGGGCGGCAGCTCACCGGGCAGGATGAAGTCATGCGGGTCGAGTCGGAACGGCGGCCGATCAGCGTCAAGTCGATCCGGTATGGCCGCCAGAATGGCGGGCGTGGGGACCGATCGACGCACCGGTTCGAGTCCGGACAGATCGAGCGCGATATCGATCGGCTCCATCGGCGGCGCCGAGGGCGGCAGAGAAACCGGGTGCCCGGCCGATGACTCCAGCCCTGCCAGCGGTACGACCGACTCTGGCTGCGGCGTCTGCGGGACATCGAGGGGCAAGTCATTCGTCGCGGCGCGTGGTTCGACGTCGAGAAAGACCAGATCCCTCGTCCGCTGCGACGGGACCTCACGAGGGGTCGGCGTAGCCTCAGTGCTTGAGGAACGGACCGGGGCGGCACCACGCTTGGCGCTATACTCGTCGACGAGCGCACGCACTTCGGTCAGCTCGGGCATCAGGTCGGCCACTTCAGCCAGCGCCTTCATGCCTTCGTCGACACGGCCCTCCACCTGCATGCGCGTGGCGTAGGCGAGGAAGTTGCGCGTGGCGTCTCCCCGCAAGCCCTTCCGCGCACAGATCCGACCCAACGTGAAATAGACGTGGGCTCGTCCAGGCGCGCTCCGCAAGATCTTGTTGCAGAGTGCGATGGCGTTGTTGAACAGACCGGCGGCCGTGTAATGCTCGACTGCCCGCTCGTAGTAGGTAATGGCATCCGCGACGCGCCCTTGGCGCATCGACAGGTCGCCAACCTTGTTCAACAGCGCGACATCGATGTCATCCCCATCGAATTCCGCGGCCTCGATCGCTTTGATGTAGAGCGCGATGGCGCGGTCGAACTGCTTCTGCTGCTCGAACTCGGCCGCCTTTCTGCGGTGCTTTGCGGCGTTCAGCATGAGCTCGAGAAATTCTCCGGGGCGCGAGGTGACGGACCACCGGCTCTGGCCGCCGGCTCGGGCCGCTTCAGTCCTTCGGGCAAGCTACGGGCTCGCCGAGCCAGTGACAAGCGTCTCACGCCGCAGTCCCGATCATCGCCCCCTGGACGCCACGTCAGTCCCCGAGCCCTGCTGGAGCCTCCGGCTCAACCGAGCCCATGACATCGCGCACGCGCGACATTAGCCGAAGCGGGGCCTGCGCCTCCCCTCGGCAGGCGTAGAAGCAGGCATTGCAGTCGATGGGTGCATAGCCCTGATAGGACTCCCACGGCCCATCGGGCTTGAAGTCGGGGCATCGACGCACCTGCCCTTGCGGATCGATATGGATCGTGGTCGAACCACTTCGGCACGGCTCCCGCATCTCGCCACGCACGTACCGCGGGATTTGTTCGAGATAATAGTCCGAGTTCGTGATCACACCGCGTCGCGCGCGCTTGTACTCGAGCAACGCATCAATGACCCCCTGCAGGGCGGCCGGATCGATCCGCTGCAGCTCGTGCTCCGTATTGCCGTTCTTCAGCGCGGTATAGACCGAGAAATTCACACCGGCGCCAAGCGAGGCCGCCGTGCGGACAATGGGCAGGATCTGGTCGAGATTGTCGTTCTTGATGACCGTGTTGAACCGCACGCTGCCGACGCCGGCTCGGCGCATTGCGGGAACCAAGGTCAGCAGGCGCGCCGTGAGACCGGGGATTCCTCGCGCGTCGTCGTGGCGTCCGTCGAGATAGTCCAGAGAGATGTTGAACTGGTCGACCCCGGCGTCCCATAGCGCCATCGCCCGATCCAGCGAGAGCATGGCCCCATGGGTGATCATCTGCACGTAGGTGTAGCGCACGGCACCGCGAACCGCACGGACGATGTCCTCGAGATCACGCCGCAGGGTTGGCTCGCCGCCGGTGAAGGTCACCAGCATTGGCGAGAAGCGCCGCGCGATCGCGGCGAAGTCGGCCCATTCCCGTGCCTTCTCCGACGCAGGCGTCTGCCAATAGTCACAAAAGCCACAACGCGCATTGCAGCGCATCGTGACTTCGAAATTCAGCAGCACCGGGCGGCGAAGAGTCCGCAGCCACGCGTACTTCGCCAGAAAAATGGGAACGTGCCAGGGCCGATACCGGGTGGACAACATATGTTCGGAATAATCCGGTCTGGCCGGCTAGAAGCTGCTCGACCGGTACGTCTGCCGGTCGTAATTGAACTTGATGTCCGGCTGCGCCTTCAGGGCAATGAAGAAATTGAAGGCGAAGTTGCCGTTCGGCGTCTGGGAGAAGGAGAATACGGCATTCCAGTCGTGGAGCGCCCGCTGAAGCCCGAGCTGCTGACTGGAGAATTGGGCGCGCTCAACGTCGTACTGGGTCGACCACTGGGCCGACCAATTCGGCGTGATACTGAACGTCAGGTTTGCCGTCACGTTCTGCGTAGGCGGCTGAATGAACACGGGGGCACCGATGGCACTCTGTCCCGAGGTCAATCCCGTGGGGGGCGCACTTTGCGCGTTCCGCACGCATTGATCGTAGGCGAAGATGCCGAACACCCGCTGGCCCTCGCACAGCGCCGCCGGATCGTTGAGGATCTGGGTCCCGCCACGCGGTGGGCGCTGCCTGGCCGCGTTGTACTGCAGATTCAGATTCCATCCCTCGCCGGACGACGGCAGTGCCATCTGCATACCGCGCATAGCCCCGCCTCCCGCCGCATTCATCTGACGGTTTTGCCGCGTCAGATTCTCTTCGTTGGCGGCGTCGCGTTGGGCTCCTCCCGCACTGTCGGTTTCAATCGTCGTGGACCGGCCAAGCAAATTGGCTATCAGCCCGAATATGCCCGACTTTCCATTCAGAGAGAACGTGACGCCGAAATCGGTACGATATGGGCTGAATGTCGCCGTATCCGACATCGGATCACCCTGGAACAGTTCGTATCCCGTGCGGAAGTCGAGCCCTGGAAGGAGATCAGTGCGCCCCGACAAGCTGAACTGGCGGTCCGTGAACCCCTTCCCCGTTGAATCGGCACGAACGAAGTCGTAGGTCAGCGACGACGCATTGATCGACAGGAGTTTGATCTTTCGTCCGGACTCGGGATTCGAGTCACCTTGCGCCCGCAGCTTGGCCTCGAGATTGGTGGCCAACGACAGTGAGACCCGGTTCTGTGCCAACGCACCGAGATACCCCACCCGACTGCGCCCCAGCGCTTCAAGATACTCGTCACTCACGGAGGCCCGCGGCGAATAGCTGTAGCTCACCGACGGCGAGATCGCATGGCGCAACTTCGCGATCGGGCCCACACCGGGAAGCATGGCGTAGAGTGTCGGGGACGCGCTTAGCGCATAGCTCAGGCGCTTATTCTGCTGGACCCATCGCCCACCACTGCGCTCGGTCCGCACGAAGAGCCCCGAGGCCGGATCCACGTTGGCGACATTGATGGATGGTGACAGATTCCACGTGCCCTGGAAAAATCGTGGCAGGTTAAACGACGTGTTCCAGTCCACATTCGTCTCGAAGGTCCGCGCAAAGATTCGCGTGACCTTCAGCGACGTGTCCCGGACCCCCACCAATTCGCGCTGCTCCGGAAAATCCCGGACGTTCTCAT
>JBDKIJ010000128.1:0-4375 GCA_039797155.1 Gemmatimonadota bacterium
GTGCCACGCAACGGAATTCCGCTGTAGATTGTGGCATGGACCTCACACTGTTCGCCGCCATCGCGATCCTGCTGGCGTGGGGCGGCCTGACCGTCACCACCGAAGCGCCGGGCTGGGTACATCTGCTGCTCACCGCCGGTGTCTTCCTGCTCGTCTGGCGCATCGTGGTGCGCGACACGCCACCGGGACCCCGTACACCGTCGCGTGACCCCAAGGACCCGTCCCGGCGCCTCTGAACGACGCGGGACGGGTCAGATCTCCCAGTTCGACAACACGAGCCCGCGTGACGGCACCTGATCCTGCCAGCCGTCGGCACACATGCGGAGGTCCGTCCACCGGACCCGCGCGCCCCGGCTCAGCATCGCCTGATAGGCGTCGGCATATTCGCCCTGCATGCGAACCGCGAGACGTCGCACGCCTTCCTGCCGAGTAACCGCCATCAAGCGGTCCAGCAGCAACGGAAAATCCTCACGCCGCGCCAGCACCAGCTTGAGGACCCGCAATTCGTCGCGGGCGCGCCCCTCGACCAATGGCGTCGTGTGATACAAGGCGAAACCCGCCGGAGCCGCTGGCGGCCCCAGCAGCACGACGTCGCCGAGCCCCAAGGCCACGGTCAGTTCGAGCTCGCGCGAAAAATCATAGCCGTCCTGCACGGCACCAGTCAGCGTGCGGCAGGCCGCCACCGCGTGGCGCTGATCGCTCGCGGGCATCCGGGACAATACGAGTGACGGAGGCGTGCTGTCGATCGACGACGCCGCGTCCCCCGTGCGTCCCACCTCGAGCGTCAAGGTGACGGTGAGCGCCCCGGGGACAAAGCCAAGCCGCGAATAGAAGCCGATGTTGTCCATCGTCCGCGGCATCGTTTCGAGACCGATAACCCGTGCGCCGCGGGCGCGCAGCCAGTGCAGGCCGCTCGTGACGATCTGCTTGCCAATCCCGCTCCCCTGCTGATCAGGGCGCACGCACAGTGGCCCCATCCACCCTTCTGCACCTGAGCGGTGGACCATGTTGAACGCCACCAGACGGCCGCGTCCATCACGCCAGCAGAGCGCCCCCTCGCCGGCATCTTCAATCGCGTACCGCCAGATCTGCGGATGCAATGGTGGAACGCGAACGCCAGCCATCCCGTCACGACGGTACCGATCGGTGAACGCCTCGGCAAAGAGCTCATTCAACGCCGGAATATCGACAGCGGTGGCGACCCCGAGCCCCCGGGTTCCCACCTCCGGACGTCCGCCGACCGTCGTCATGGACGCCTCACGCACCGACGCTGACGGCGCTGCATCCGCGCGTCTCGTCGAAGCGTACCTGCACCAGACGGTCGAGCCCGTCGCGTACCTGTTCGATGTGCGTAATCACGATCACCTGTTCGAATCGGTCGTTCAAGCGCCGCAACAGTTCCATGACATTCGCCCGTCGTGCCTCGTCGAGCGATCCGAACACCTCATCGAGGATGAGCAAGGAGAAGACCTGCCCTGCCCGCTCGGCGATCATCTGCGAGATCGCGAGCCGCAGGACCAGATTGCACAGATCCTCCTCACCACCCGATATGACCGGCTTCGGCACGCCATCCTCGAGCACGAGTGGACGATACTCCTCATCGAACTCGAGGGTGGTATAGCGACCGTCCGTCAGTGCATCGAGCAACCCGCTGGCAATTTCCGCCAACTCGGGGCGCAGCTGAAAATTGAGGTCGGTGCGCACGTCCGTGAAGGCGCGGTCGAGCTCCTCGTGCCGCTGCCTGTCCGCTTCGAGCGCCTGCAAGGTCTCCTGCAACCGCGCCAGGTCGCGTCGTGCCTGCTCCGCCGAATCGAGGGCGGCCCGGGCGCGCTCCGCGTCCCCCACGGCCGCCAGCGCGTCGAGCTCGGTGCGCCGCGCCTCCGCCGATGCCGCCTCATGCGCCGCGCGAAGTGCCACGAAGGACGCGTCGTCCGCGGGCAGCTGTTGCTTGCGCTGTTCGAGTTCGACCACCCGCTCGCGGGCGGCGCTGAGGGCCCCTTGAGCACGGCGCCACTCGGCGCGTGTCCGCTCCTCACCCTCGACCAGCGCGGCGAGTCGAGTGCACTGCGTCTCTACCTGCTGCAGCGACACCAGCGACGCCCGCAGGGCCTCGTGGTGCCCCGGATCATACCCGGCAGGTACCGCGGCCAACTGCTGCGTGGCATCCGCCATCCGTGCCTGCACCTCCGCACGCTGCGTCGCAATCGTGGAGGCCTCGGCGAGGGCCGCGTGGATCTTTGCCAAGCGACGTTCATGCGCCGCCACCTCGTGGTGCAGCCCCCGCCGCGTCTCCTCAAGCGCCGCCAGCGCCGCGGGTGCGTTCGCCAACTGCTCCGTGCGCTGCCGATAGTAGTTGCCGTCCACATGGACCGTTTCGATCTGCTCGATCAGCGCATCCAGCACCGCCCGATGGGTCGCCCCCAGGGGACGGCCGCACGTGGGGCACGGGCTCTCGTCCCCCAGCCCCTCGAGCGTCTCGCGCTGCTGCACCAACTCCGCATATTGCGTCCGCAACGCTTCGAGACGCGTCTCGGCTTCCTGACGATCCCGTACCCACGCCGTGCGCTCCGCGTCGAGCGTGGCTTCCGCCGCGGTCAGCGCGTCGCGATGTGTCGCGAGCAGCGCCATCGTCTCCTGTTCAAGTGAAGGCGCACTCTCCAGCTTCGCCGCACGCTCGGCGAGGCGCGCTTCATCTTCTGCTAGCACCCGCACCCGTTCAAGCAACGCCTGCCGACGCGCATCCGCCGAGGCCAATTGCTCCTGCACGGCGAGGGCGGCCCGCGTCTCGGGAAGCGCCACCAGGCGCGTGCGCAACGGAGCCAATTCCCCATGCGCGGCATCGATCGCCGCGATCTCCCGCTCGAGGCGTTCGCTTTCGCGCGCATACGCCAACGCGTCCCCCTCAGCCACGCGAATCTCCGCCTGGACCTGATGGAGATCTTCCCGCTGGGCCTGCGCGGTCTGCCATTCAGGGGCCAACGTCGTGAGCCGCGCCGCCGCTACCTCCCGTTGCCGCTCCGTCTCGTCGGCCCGCATGCGCGTGACCGCCACGCGCGCCTCGGCGTCGGCGACCATGCGCCAGATGGCATCGGGGTCGGGCATCCCCTGCTTGAGCCCGTTGCTCTCGGCAAGCAATTCGCGGCGGCGTTCCCGAACAAATTCCTGCGCGGCCGTCAGGCGGTCATACCCCAACACGCGCGACAGGAACCGTGCGCGATCCGCGGCACCCAGCGCCCCCATCACGTCCAGTTCCTTCTGGCCCGTGAAATAGGTGTGAAAGAATTCCGTGCGCGTCATTCCCAGTCGGCGCTGCAGGAGTTCTGTCACCCCCTTCAAGGTGCTGGCAATCGGTGTGTCGCCATCGTCGAGATAGCACTCCGCACTCGAGAGCCCCCGCACCACGCGATAGCGATGACCCGACAACTCGAAGACCAGTTCGACCCGGACCGTGGCTCGCGCTCCCGCACGGGCAAACCGGATCGAATCGCGCGTGCCTCGCGCTGCCGGGGTGCCGTACAGCGCCCACGCGATCGCCTCGAGTATGGTGGACTTGCCCGATCCGTTTGGACCGATGATGCCGATCAGGCCGCGGTCGAACGTGAGGAGGGTGTCCGCATGCTGGCGAAAATTCTGGAGTCGCAGCGAATGCAGGCGCATATTAGTCGGCGATCACCGGCATCGCGTCCATCACCGCATCTTCGGCGCGCTGCAAATACGTCAGGCCAAGCGACACGAAGGTGTCGCGATCCATGCCCGCCGGGAGGGGCCGCTCCCGCAGCCGCTCGGTGAGCAACTCGGGGAGGGTCTGTCGTCGGCCGCCGGCTGCGCCGCCGCCCAGACGTCGCGGCATGGGATCCGGCCGCCGCGCGTCAAGATGAAAGTGCAAGGTGCGGCGCCGGTACTCGCGCAGGGCCGCGTGGTCGAGCTCCCGCATCACGTGTCTCGCGACATTGCGCACCGTGATGCGCACGATGCGATCATCGATGCCACCAACCGCGCTCTCGACGCGCGCACGAATCGCGCCATCCAGCTCGGTGGCGCCCATCCCTGTCCCGTCGATAGGATCGAGGTCGAGCAGTGGCCGCGCCGCCTCGACCGGATGAAACCGATGGGCCCCCGTCACGAGGTCGTGCTCGATGAATCCCTTGCCCGGGACACGGAGCGACCGCTCCTCCTGCAGTTCCCCCCAGGGATTGGAACTCGTGTAATCGATGGACCCACTGTACCACGCGCCGGGCGCGACCTGACGATACACGTGGTAATGCCCCAAGGCGATGTAACTCCACGCCTCGGCGTGCAGCGCCTCGGTCGGGATCTCAACCGCCGCCCGCTCGTCGGTGAGCGTATGCGCCGGAAGCACCCCCGCGATTTCGCC
>JBDKIJ010000129.1:0-3330 GCA_039797155.1 Gemmatimonadota bacterium
TGGAGGCAACACCATCGTTGGAGGAGGTGTACGCCCCAGTCTGGACCGTCTGTCGAACCGCGCTGGTCGTACCAGCCTGTAACCCAAAGTTGGTCGAGAGGTAATCGAGCATCGTCTGGGAGTTCGCATCGCCACTCACTGCCGAGACATTGCCGTTCGCCTGCATCAGATAACGGGTCTGACTGCCGAAGGGAACAGACTCGATGGCCGCCGAGCCCCCAGCGGCATTGATCTTGGCGGTAATCGCTGAAAGGGAGTCGACCGCCAAGTCGATGGAAATGACCACACCTCCGACGCGCACACTGGCGGGTGGCGGCGTGGAAGGAAGCCCCAATGCAGCGGCAAGCATCGTCGCCGAAGCCATCGGTTTGGTGCGGGTATCGACGAGCCCGAGCTCGCGCGCGATGCCGCCCGTGCCATCGGTAATCGGAACCGTACCCTCACCGGCTGAATCTCGGGTGAGGACCAGACGGCCCGCCGTGCCACCATCGCTCACGACGGTCGCCGTTATACCCGTGGCAGAGGCCCCACTGTTCGCACTATTGATCTTTGTGCGAATTGCCTGAAGGCTATCCGCAGCACTAACCGAGATCGTTGCACCACCGACGGCAAACGACCCCGACAGTCCAAGCGCTGCCCCCGTATCAGCGACAGTGGCGCCACCCACCTTGGCCGTATCGGCCAACTGCGTCACCTCAACACGGTACGTGCCGGGCGTGGCCGAACTACTCGCCGTGGCCGCCAGGAGGGCGCGAGAAGAGGTTGGACTGACGGGAACAGTCGTGGTAAACCCGCTGAACCCCGTCCGCCTGAGCGCACGCGACGCGTCGTTCAGGGTCTCAACCATACCCTGAAGCTTCTTCCACGCTTCGCGCTGCGCATCACGCTGGGTGATCCGGTCGGAAATCGGTTGAACGGTGCGCGCTTCCAGAGCCTTCACCGTGGTATCCACGATGTCGCCCCATTGAATGTTGCTCGACAGCCCGCTGAAATTGATACCGTTGGTCGCCATAACTCAGCCCGTCCTCGCGTATGCCCGAAACCCCGGGGCCGGCAGAATGCCGACCCCGGGGACCTTTACCTCAGGTCAGAACCGTGCGCTTAGCGCAGGAGTGACAGGACACCCTGGCTGCTCTGGTTCGCCTGCGACAGCATCGCCTCAGCCGCCTGCTTGAGAATGCTGTTCTTCGTGAAGGTGGCCATTTCCTCGGCCATGTCGGCGTCGCGGATCGTCGACTCGGCGGCACGGACATTCACGATCGCAGACTTGAGGTTCTGAACCGTGTACTCGAGGCGATTCTGGCCGGCACCGATGGTGGCCAGGATGTTGTTGACTGCCGTGAGATTCGTCTCCGCATCGCCCACGCTCGCCGGAAGCGTCGGCGCGGTGTAGCTGCTCAGGTCGACTCCTACCGTACCCCCGTCCTCATCGACGGCGAAGGTGTTGGCCGCGAACACGCTGGTACCCTGATACTTCGCAGCGGTACGAATCCGACCAATTTCCGTGTTCAACGTGGTGATCTCGGTCGTCAGCGTCGAGGAAACCGTCGAGTTCTGGGAGCTCGCGCGCTGCACCAACAGCTCCTTCTGACGCTCAATGATCCGTTCGATCGTCGAAGCCGCACCTTCCGCAATCTGAAGAAGGGCAGCGCCCTGCTCAGCATTCCCTGCGGCGGTCGACAGTGCACGATGCTGTGCCCGCAGCTTGTTGGCGATCGCCAAACCGGCCGCATCGTCACCCGCCCGGGAAATCCGAAGCCCCGAGCTGAGTTTGCGCATGCTGCTTTCCACCGCCATGTTGTTGACGAAGACATTGCGGGAAGCCGTGATCGCGCCGACGTTGGTGTTGATACGCATGGTGAAATCCTCCGTGATGTGATGAGTGAGGCATCCGTGCCTCTCCTGGTTCGACGTCCGAACCGCGGTCGAATAACAGTGTCGTCCGACCTGTCGGAAACTTTAGCGGGTCCAGCGAAATCACCGATTGTGACGCGAACCGTCACGCGGATGGCACGAGCAGCGCCCGTTCAAGTGACCAATTAGCATGACCGACGTTTTACATATTCTGGAAAGCGCACAATCCCTCCTTGAAGATGGTCACGTACATGAAGCGGTGGCCGGGTTTCGGAGAGTCTACGAGCTATTACCGGCCGAGATCTCGGTCACGACCTTGCTCGCCAATGCCCTCCGGGTTTCCGGAGACACACCGGGAGAGCGCGCCGTATGGATTGAGGCGGCGGCACGTCTATCCGGAGACTCGGGGGCGATCGACTATCAGATAGGAACGGGACTGCTCACTACAGGGGCGCCATTCGAGTCGATCCCGCTCCTTGAACGGGTGGCAAAGGCCCGTCCGGCGGACAGCGCCGCAGTGGGAGCTCTGGCCTCGGCCTATCGCGCGACGGGGAGGCTGGAACTGGCGTGGGCACAGGTGCAGCGAGCACTGAAGATCTCTCCCCGGTCGGCGACTCTTCTATTTACGGCGGCTCAGATCCGACATAGCCAAGGATCTCTCACAGAGGCTCTGAGACTGCTGGACAAGGTCGTCCGCATCCGACCGGATCACCCGCCAACCCGGTTGCAACGTGGGCTCACGTACCTGTTGGCAGGAAACCTCGCGGCTGGTTGGGCCGACTTTGAGTTTCGTGGGCTTCCGACATGTGAGACTTCGGCAAAAGCCTGGTGCGGCGAGTCACTAGTCGGAGGATCGATCGCCGTGATTGCCGAGCAGGGGCTGGGCGACCTCTTTCACTTTATCCGGTTCGTGCCGCTCCTCCATACGGCCGGTGCGAGTCGAGTCGTGGTACAGGCGCCCGAAGGAACACTCAGGCTGCTCCGTCAGAGCGGATTTGAGGCGGTGACAAAAGACGCCTTGCCCGCTACCGACTGGTTCGTGCCGCTGCTCTCCCTCCCATACCGACTGGGCATCACGAATCCGAGCGACCTCGGAGAGACGCCCTATCTATCAACCGGTAGCGCCCCGCAACGGCCACGTTCCTCCGGCAGACCGCGCGTGGGCCTAGCATGGAAGGGGAATCCGGCATTCCTGGCCACCTCGCTGCGTGACCTCGATGCCGAAACTCTCGACGCAATCCTCCAGATCCGGACCGTGGACTGGGTCTCACTACAATATGGTGTAGAGCTTCCCGGGTCATGCGAATCAAAGGCGCCCCTTGGACCAACGACCGACTGGCTCGATACGGCCCGAGCTATTGAACAGCTCGACGCAGTGGTCTCCGTCGACACCTCGATCGCCCATCTCGCCGGGGCGATAGGACGCCCGGTGTTCATCTTGCTCCCGTTTACTCCGGATTGGCGTTGGGGACTGCA
>JBDKIJ010000130.1:0-4827 GCA_039797155.1 Gemmatimonadota bacterium
GTCTGGCTGACGACGCCGATCCGTCCGCCTTGGGGAAGCAGGCGTGGTATCTGGATGCGGACAACGACGGATACCACTCGGGCGGCGCGGTGTTCCTGTCGTGCGAACCGCAGGTGCCGCAACCGCTGCCCGGCGACTGCAACGACTCGAACCCGTCGATCAGCCCCGGCGCGCCCGAGGCCTGCGGCAACGGCATCGACGACGATTGCGACGGCCAGGCCGACGAGGGCTGTGGCGTGTTCACGCTGTACCTGACGCCCGGCGCGTCCAGCATCGCCCCGGGCGACACCTTCACGGTGCGCGCGTCGTGCACCGCGCCGTCGACTGCGATGAGCGGCGTGCAGATGGCGGTGCACTTCGACGCGTCGCGGCTGCGGCTCGACGGGGTGAACCCAGTCGGAACGAGCCCGATGGCGCTCGAGATCGCCGAGCAGGCGAACAACTCGGCCGGCACGCTGCGCTACGCGATGGGCTTGGCCGACCCCACGGTCCCGCTCGCGGCGGCTGCGGACCTCTGCGACATCGTGTTCACGGTGCTGCCGGGCGCGGACACCTGCGGCGCCGCCGGCCTGGCATCGTTCGCCGATGTCGGTACCTTCACCACGCGCTTCACCGACGCCGCGACGGCGTCGGCGGTGGTGCCGGTGCTGGTCGGCCTCCCGACGGTCAACCTCGACACGACGGCACCCGCCCTCTCGGGCGTGCCGGAGACTGGCATCGAGGTCTACGCCGACGCGGGCATGGCGGGGGCGCATGTGGTGCTGCCCATCGTGTCGGCGTCGGACGGGTGCGATGGCGCGGTCGCGGTGACCGTGGATGGCGCACCTGCCGACGGCTTCTTTCCGATCGGCACGACGGCTGTGACCTGGTCCGCGACAGACGCGGCGGGCAACACGACGAGCGCATCGCGCACGGTCACGGTGCTGGCGCTGCAACTGCTCGATGTGACGGTCACGCTCGATGGCGCAGGCATCGCGCCGATGTCGCGGACGATTCGCGTGGGTGCCGGCGGACTCGTGGCGGTGCGGACGGTGTCGCTGTCCGAGGAGATCCGCTCGGCGAGCGGTGCCTATGTGATCGCGGTGCGCGGCACGGCGTCGGGCATCGCGGTGCCTGCGGGTGCATCGCTCGGCTGCGTGTCGGTGAAGGATCCGGTGCACTCGGTGACGGCGGTCTCGCCGGCGTCGCTGTCGGGCGCGCGCTGGTCGGCGTCGGTGACGCTCCTCCAGGGCGACTCGAACGGCGACGACATGGTGGAGATCGTCGACTACGGCCTGTGGGTGACGGACCGGAACGCCACGGCGGGCGGTGCGGTTGCGCGCGACGCGCGTTCGAACTTCAACGGCGACCTCTCGCTGAACAACAGCGACTACGGCTACGTGGCGCTGAACTTCTTCCGCGTGGGCGAGAGCTGCACGCCCGGGGCGCAGGGCCCGACGCCGCGCGATCGGATCGCGGTGAAGGAGCTGCGCCGCCGCGGGCTCGGCGAGTTCGTGGCCGCGGATCTGAATCATGACGGGTGGCTTGACCTTCGCGACATCCAGGTGTGCATGCAGGGGGGAGCCGGAGTCCTGCCGCGGCCTGAAGCCGCGGTGAGTGACGGAGTCAGCTGGTAGCGCTTTGGGCAGCTACTGAAGGGCAGGACGACAATGGCCCCTACGAATCCCAGGTTCATTCTCTTGAGAGCGGTCATCGGCGTCGCATGGCTTGTGGCGATCTGGTGTTCCAATCCCGTGCTCGCAGGCGGCGTCAACCCCGAGTGGTCGATCGCGCGCCAGTGGGACGAGGAAGCGTTGCAGGCGATCCGGCTCTCGACGCCGCGGCCTCCGGTCCACGCGCGGAACCTCTATCACCTGTCGGCGGCGATGTACGACACGTGGGCGGTCTATGACCCGATCGCACGCGGTGTCTACATGCGCGAGAAGAAAGCGGCCGCGGATATCGATTCCGCGCGTCGGGAGGCGATCAGCTTCGCGGCCTTCCGTGTGCTGAAAGCCCGATTCGTCGCGGGGAATGGGCCGAACGTCGCGGCCATCCAGGCCAATCTCGACTCGCTGTTCCTCGCCCTGGGATACAACAAGAACTTCACCTCGACCGTCGGCGACACGCCCGCTGCGATCGGGAACCGCGTGGCGGCATCGGTTCTTGCTGCCGGTCTCGCGGATGGCTCGAACGAGCAGGGCAACT
This sequence comes from Gemmatimonadota bacterium, assembly GCA_039797155.1. GTDB lineage: Bacteria > Gemmatimonadota > Gemmatimonadetes > Gemmatimonadales > Gemmatimonadaceae > Gemmatimonas. Next base: position 2,188 of record JBDKIJ010000130.1, read on the forward strand.
ACTCGCCGAACAACGGCTACGTCCCCGTCAATTCCGCGATGCCGTTCAAGGTGCCGGGATGCGTGATGGTCAACGCCAACAAGTGGCAGCCGCTCGCGTTCGACTTCCTGGTGCTTCAGAACGGCGAGATCATCGGCGCAGCAATCCAGTCGGCCATCTGCCCGCACTGGAAGTCGGTCGCCCCCTTCGGCCTCGCGACTGCAGACCGGAACCCCGCGAACGGACTCTACTTCGATCAGGGAGCACCGCCGCTGTTCGGCAGCGCCGCGAGCAAGTCCGATGCGGTTGACCTGATCGCTCGAAGTGCCGCGCTGGATCCACGGATTGGTCAACCTGTCGACATCGGCCTCGGTGTGTACCGCAACTCGCCGCTCGGTACCTATGCGATGCAGGGGTACCGGAGCAATCCCGTCACGGGGCAACCCTATCCGCCGAACCCGGTCGATCTGGCGGATTACGCTCGGGTGCTGGCCGAGTACTGGGCCGATGGACCGGACTCCGAGACACCGCCGGGCCACTGGCACGTCGTGGCGAATCGCGTCTCCGACACCCCTGGACTTGAACTGCGGATCGGCGGAGTCGGCAAGGCGGTCGATCGCCTTGAATGGGATGTCAAGCTCTACCTCGCGCTTGGTGGCTCCAACCACGACGCAGCGGTCGCGGCGTGGGGCATGAAGGGCCACTACGACTCGGCGCGCCCGATCTCGATGGTGCGGTACATGGCGGAGTACGGGCAGTCGAGCGATCCGTCGCTTCCGAGCTACCACCCGATGGGACTCCCGCTGATTCCGGGGCTGATCGAACTGGTCACGGCGGCGGATGTCGCGCCCGGTGGCCGCTTCGAGGACTTTCCCGAACTGGTCTACAAGACTCCCAGCGGCGAGCCGATCGGCGTGGACACGCATGTCGGAGACATCGCCGTGCGCGGATGGCTCGGAGGCTTCTACGCCGGCAACACCACGGGTTCGAGCGTGACGGGACCGCTTCCGGGACACGTGTATCGCAGCGGCGCGGCGCATGCCTGGCAGATCGGTGGATTTGCGATCGGAGCGCATGATTCGCCGGGGGCGCTGAATCCCGCGCAGGCGGCGCTTCCCGCGCAAGTGCGCATCAACGAGATCCGTCTTGATCAGACCGGCAACGACGCCGACCAGTACATCGAGATCGCGGGACCTGCGAACGCGTCGCTCAACGGCTTGACGTACATCGTGATCGGGGACGAGGTGCAGACGAAGGTGCCTGACCCGCAGGGGCGCGTCCAGTCCGTGATCAGCCTGAACGGGCTGAATCTCGGCCCCGATGGACTGCTTGTGATCGCGAAGACGAACTTCTCGCTTGGCGCCGCGGATCTCACCCGGCACTTCACATTCCGGCAGATCGGCAACTGCACGCACGCGATCGTGTCGGGCTTCACTGGGTACCTTGGCCAGGATCTTGACTGGTTCGAGGACGGGGTGCTCGACTTCACGCCGTGGACGGCGGTCATCGACGCCGTCGGGCTCCGCCGCAACAGCGCCAGCCTCGGCATCTACCTCGGTGCCGCGGCGGTCGGTCCCGACAATTCACGCAACCAGCTCTTTGGGTCGGGCTGGATGCTCGCGGACCGCTGGATGCCGTACCAGGCGTCGAACTTCGTGACGCCGCCGTTCGCGGGCTATGTGTCTGGACATGCGACCTTCAGCCGCGCCGCGGCGGAGGCGCTGACGCGCTTCACGGGAAGCCCGTACTTCCCGGGCGGCCTCTACACGCAGACGATTCCCGCAGGCTGGCTGAAGTTCGAGCAGGGCCCCGCGCAGCAGATCGAGTTGCAGTACGCGAGCTACTACGACGCAGCGGACGATGCGGGAGTCTCCCGGATCCACGGCGGCATCCATCCGCGCGCCGACGACCTGCCGGGACGGGTCGCGGGTTCCCGCGTTGGGATTCGAGCCGCCTCACGCGCGTTCGCGCTGTTCAACGGGCTCGCCATCTCGCCCGACTTCGATGGCGACGGCGTCATCGGAGGTTCCGACCTCGCGGCGCTGCTCGCGGCGTGGGACACGGTCACGCCGGCCTACGACATCAACGCCGACGGCATCGTCGGCGTCGACGATCTCTCGCAACTTCTGAACGGATGGGGTGGGAGCTGATGGTCCGTGAGGTGACCGCCCATCGCGACATCACGCAGCGACCGAAGCCTTCGACTGGATACGCAGAACCGAACACGGTTCGACTTGAGGAGCAACCGATGATCCGCCAATCGATTCTCGCCACTCTCGCCACGCTCGCCTGCCTCGCGCACGCGGTTCCCGCCCATGCGCAGGCCGACACAGAGCCGCCGAGGATCATCGATGTGTTTCCAAGGCCTGCAGGTGGAATTCACAGTGCTTCGGGACTCACGGAGATTTCCATCACATTCTCCAAGCCTGTGATTGTCTCGCAGTTGCCGCAGGTCTTTGGTGTCGCGACCGGCGTGCAGCCGACCGTCATGGATTACGACAAGACTTCGAACACGCTGCGACTCTCTCTCGTGAGTCCGGTGCACACCGATCGCATCACAGTCATTCTCGGTGAAGGTGTGACCGATCACGATGGCCGGTTGCTCGATGGTGAGATCGCAGTCCCGATCTATGGGACCCCGCCATCCGGCGATGGCGTTCA
>JBDKIJ010000131.1:0-9885 GCA_039797155.1 Gemmatimonadota bacterium
ACGTCCTCGGGGATGCCGACAAGCGGAAGCAGTACGATGACATGCGGCGGCTCGGTGCGTTCAGCGGTGGCGGTTTTGGTCGCGCAGGCACACGCAACGGTGGACGCGCCAGTGCCGGACCTGCCGGCGGCGGGTTCGCCGATTTCGATGTCGGGGGGCTCGGCGGGCTCGGCGATCTGTTCTCGACGATGTTCGGTGCCGGCGCGGCCCGGAGCCGTGCGCGGGGACCGGAACGCGGCCAAACCGTCGAGCAGACGGTGGTGGTCCCGTTCCGTACGGCCGCCACCGGCGGCAAGGTGCCGATCGAACTCGAAGTGAACGAAGAATGCCTCATGTGCCGCGGCATCGGAGCCGCGCCCGGTGCGCAGATGCGCCCGTGTGGTGAGTGTAGCGGCAAGGGGACGATCTCGTTCGGACAGGGGAGTTATGCGGTAAATCGCCCCTGTCCCGTGTGCGTCGGGCGTGGCGCCGTCCCGAGTGAACGGTGTGCAACGTGTAGCGGCACGGGCGAAGCGCGCGCGCGCCGCAAGGTGCTGGTCAGTGTGCCGTCTGGCGCCGAAACGGGCACCAAGGTGCGGCTGCGCGGGCAGGGCGGGAAGGGCGCGTCCGGTGGACAGCCCGGTGATCTCGTGATCACCTTCGAAGTCCAACCTGATCGTTTCTACAAGCGGGATGGTCTGGATCTCATCGCCACAGTGCCGATCAACATCGCGCAAGCCACACTCGGCTCGAAGATCAGCGTGAAAACGCTCGACGATCGCAAGGTCGCGTTGCGCATTCCACCGGGGACGTCGGCGGGAAAGCGCTTCAAGATCTCCGGGCAGGGCATTGAAAAGGATGGTCAGCGCGGCGACCTCCTCGTCGAAGTCACGATTACCGTCCCGGAGTCGCTGACCGACGCACAGGAGAAGGCCATGCGGGAATTCGCCACCGCGGCCGGGATGAAGTTCTGATGCGTCGGTGGTTCGCGCGTGGTGCGCTGGCGTGCGTCGTGATCATGGCGACCGAGTTGGTCGCCCAATCGCGTCCCGCGCCGGTGGCGCTCAGCGCCCCACGCACCACAGCAGCCGTTGGCATCGACTCGACGCATTCGGCATGGCGCTTCGAACAGTGCATGGGTGGACTGACGTACGGGGCGCCGCTCAAATGGGCGATGTCGTACGGGATGGGCTTCGTGAACGAACATCCCGAGTCGGATTGGTGTGTGCTGGCCGCCGCCAAGCTTGGTCTCGGTGGGGCGGGCCTGCACCTCGGCATGGCGAACGCCTTCGCGCCGTTCGGCAGCGGGGTGGCGCTCACCGTCGGTGCCATCCGCACCTTTGATCAGCCACTGAATGCCCTCGCGCGTCGCACGTACGTTGGGGCCTCATTGCACGCGTGGCCGATACTCGCCGTAGGCGGAGAATTCGGGTGGTATACCCGAGTCGGCAAGGATGCCGCAGGGAGCGCGACGCCGCGCTCGCTGCTGGTGTGGTCCACCGGGTTCGGATTCTGACGCGGCCGAAATTCTCCACCGGCGTGCAGGTGACCCTGGGGCTGATCATCGGTCTCGCCTTGGGGATGCTGCTGTCCCGTGAGGTGGCGCCAACCGGCGCGACCGCGTTGGTGTTGTCGATCCTCGATGTCGTCGGCACCGCATGGATCAACGCCGTACGCATGACCGTCATCCCGCTCGTCGTGCCACTCCTGATCGTGGGCGTCGCCGGTGGCGATGACCTACGCACCACGGGCGCCGTTGGCGTCCGGGCCTTCGCGTGGATGATGGTGTTCCTCGTTGCGTGTTCGGCGTTTTCCACGATCGTTTCGCCGCTCTGGTTCGAGTCATTGACGCTCGACCCGGCGGCGACGGCGAGACTGCGCGAGTCGGCGTCGATCGATGTGCCGTCCGCGGACGCGCTGTCGCTTCGGACGTGGGTGCTGGGGTTGATTCCGCTCAACCCGATTCGCGCCGCGGCCGATGGGACCGTCCTCCCGGTGGTGCTCTTCACGCTCCTGTACGCCTTCGCGTTGGCCCGCATCCCCGCGGCGATGCGGGATGTGCAGGTGACGTTCTTCCGTGGCATGGCGGAGACCATGCTGTTGGTGGTGCGATGGATGCTTGCCTTGGGCGGCATCGGCATCTTCGCGCTCGCCACGGTGCTCGGCCAGAAGCTCGGCACGTCGGCGCTCGGGGCCATCGGGTTCTACATCGTCGTGCTGATCGTCCTGCACCTCGTTGCGACGATCGGGCTCTATGGCGTGATTGTGGCTTCGCGCCGGGTTTCGCTCATGGCCTTCGTGCGGGCCGCCCTACCGGCGCAAATGGTCGCGATGGGATCGCGGAGTTCACTCGCGGCACTGCCTGCGATGGTGAAAGGCGCCACGGATCAATTGCGTCTGCCCGCGACGGCCACGGGGTTCGTGCTGCCGCTGTGCGCGTCCGTGTTCAAGCTGACCAGTGCGATCTACTGGCCGGTGGGCGCGCTCTTCGTGGCGAAGCTGTACGGCCTCGATCTGTCGACGTCGAGCCTGTTGCTGGTCGCAGCATCCAGCGTGGTGCTCAACTTCAGCACGCCCGGAATTCCGAGCGGCGGGATGCTGTTACAGGTTCCGCTCTACACCAGCATTGGCCTGCCCGTCGAAGGGATCGGCATCATGATCGCGCTCGACACACTGCCCGACATGTTCAAGACGTTGCTCAACGTCACCGCCGATATGGCGGTCGGGGTGATGGCGGTGCCGACCGTGGCGGAATCTGCGCCTACGCGAGAATAGGTAGACGGCGCGCGACCGGCGCGGTGGGGGCTTCACGCATCCCGCGCTCGATGACGCCGCCCCCCAGCACGACCTCGCCGTCGTACAACACGAGCGACTGCCCCGGCGAGATCGCCTGGATGGCGTCATCGAGTGCCAGCTCGATGCCGGAGGCATCGCAATGCACAACCGTGGCCGGTGATGGCGCGGCACGGTTGCGGACCTGAACCTGAATCGCTGCACCGACGGCAGGCGGCGTCTCCACGAGCCAGTTGAGTTCGCGCGCCTCCAGTCCACGACCGAGCAGCGCCTCACGTGGACCGATCACGACCGCGCGCTCCGCGGGTACGATCTCCACTACGAACATCGGCGAGGCAAACCCACCCGGGAGCCCCTTCCGCTGGCCGATGGTGAAGCGCGCAAAGCCGTCGTGTTCGCCGACTACTTCACCGGTCGTCAGGCGCAACGGCCCACGCTGCAACGACGGGGCGTCGGCCCCTAGATGTTCGCGGATGACGCGCACATGGTCGCCGTCCGGCACGAAGCAGATATCCTGACTCTCGATCTTTTCCGCGGTGCGCAGCCCGAAGCGGCGCGCGATCTCCCGCGTCTCGGCCTTGGTCTGCGTACCGATCGGCAAGACGAGGCGATCGAGCACCGGACGATCAATGCCCCACAGGAAGTACGACTGATCCTTGCCCCGGTCGAGGCCGCGCAGCATGACGCGGCGCCCGTTCACCTCGCCAATGCGCGCGTAATGTCCGGTGGCGAGCCACGGCGCCTCGATGGCATCGGCCTTGTGCAGCAGGTCGCGGAACTTCGTGAACGTGTTGCACCGCACGCAGGGAATTGGCGTCCGCCCGCGGGCGTACTCCTGCACGAAGTCGTCGAGCACATCGTGCCCGAACTGATCCACGAGATTGGTGACGTAGTGCGGAATGCCGAGCCGTTCGCAGACGCGTCGCGCATCACTCGTGGCATCCAGTGAGCAGCACGGGCGATCGGGGACGTCCGCACCATCGCCGTGCAGCTTCATCGTCACGCCCACCACGTCGCAGCCGTGATCCACGAGCAGCGCCGCCGCGACGGACGAATCGACCCCGCCGCTCATGGCGACGAGGACACGGGAACCGGTGGGAGGCAGCATCGAGAGCCGGTGGATACCGGTCAGAACTCCACGGTGGCGAATGCGGTGGAGGACGCCGTCGTCCCCCGCGCCTTCTCGGCCAACGTCGCCAGAACGTCGACCGTTCGCGCCACACAGGCCTCGGTGCTCAGGCAGCCCAGCGAGAGGCGGAGCGCAGCCCGGGCCAGGTCACTCGGCACATGCATGGCCGTCAGCACGTGTGAGGCCGTCACGCTGCCGCTCTGACACGCCGAGCCCGCGCTGCAGGCAATGCCACGCAGGTCGAGCGCCATCAACATCGACTCGCTGTCGGTGCCGGGGATCGAGACGTTGCAGATGTGCGGCGCGCGCGGGGCCCCGGCGCCATGAATCACGACGTCCGGGATACGCGCGCGCAGGCCGGATTCGAGCGCATCACGCAACGTCGCAAGCCGCGCATGTTCCTGCGCATGTTCCGCCAGCGTCAGTTCGGCCGCCGCCGCGAGCCCCACGGCAAACGCCACGTTCTCCGTGCCCGGACGACGCCCACGATCCTGCGACCCACCGTGGAACATCGGCTCCAGTGGGGTATCGCGACGGATGTACAGCGCGCCGATCCCCTTCGGGGTGCCGAACTTGTGCCCGGAGATGGTCAGCAGATCAAAGGGCTGGGTGCGCGCATCGATCGTCACCTTACCGAACGCCTGCACGGCATCGGTGTGGAAGACCGCACCCACCGCCTTCGCCTCGGCGCCCAGCGCCGGAATGTCCTGCATCACACCGACTTCGTTGTTCACCCACATGACACTCGCCACCGCCACCTGATCATCAAGTGCCGCCGACCAGGCAGACCGGTCCACGAGCCCGTCCGATGTGAGCGGCACCAGGCGCTCCTCTCCGCCTTCCTGCGCGATCTTGTGCGCGGCCGCCAAGACGGCTTTGTGCTCGAACGGCGTGGTCACGGCCGCGGTGCGCCCTTCGCTGCGCCGCGTGCGATAGACGCCAAGGAGCGCGAAGTTGTCCCCTTCGGTCCCGCCGGAGGTGAAGCAGATCTCGTCGGGGTGAGCGCCAAGGCAGACCGCGAGGCGTTCGCGCGCCTCATCCAGCGCCACACGCGCCTCGCGCCCCCAGCGGTGCACGCTGCTGGGGTTGCCGAAACGGGGGCCGAAGAACGGGGCCATGGCGGCCAGCACCTCGTCGCGCACCGGCGTGGTGGCGGCGTGGTCGAGATAGACCGGGGAGTGCGACATCCGTCAAAATTAGCGGCTGAACCGCTCAGGGAAACCGCGGGGGGATGCAAATGGGCAGGGCGGGGTAGCACTCTTCGCTGATCCCCGTCACGCGCCTCCCCATCGATTTGTGTTCTCCACCTGCTTCCACTGCACCGGCGACCTCGGACGGAACGAGGCATTCGAGCTGTTCCCCATTGGCGCGAGGCTCGCGTTCGATAGCCGGCGTGGCCGCCTCTGGGTGGTCTGCCGCGGGTGCGGGCGGTGGAACTTGTCGCCGCTCGAGGAGCGCTGGGAGGCGATCGAGGCCATGGAGGCCCGGTTCCGGGGCACCAAGCTCCGGGTGAGCACGGACCAGGTCGGGCTCGCGCGTCTGCGCGAAGGGGTCGATCTCATCCGCATCGGCGAGCCGCAGCGGCCGGAAATGGCCGCATGGCGGTACGGCGACCAGTTCGGACGGCGGCGAAATCGGCAGCTCTTGATCACCGGGACCGTGGTGGGCAGTGCCGTGGCCATCGTGGGCGGGATCATGGCCGCTGGAGCGAGCGTGGGCAGCTTTGCCGGCATCTATGGCAACGGGGCCATCTGGGACGCGCTCATACATGGGCGCCAGAGCAAGTCGATTGGCCACGTGGTTCTCCCCGATGGACAACTGATCGAACTGCAGCGCAAGCACGCCCGCATGAGTGTGTTGGAGCGCGCGTCAGATGCCAGTGAGCTGCGGCTCCGTCTCGAAAGTGTCCAAGGGACGCATCTGCTCACCGGCGAGGATGCGCTGCGTGCGGCACAGCGGCTCATGCCGACCGTCAACCGGTTTGGTGGATCGAAGGCACACGTGCGCGACGCCGTACACCTGCTGGATGAGCTGGGGGATCCGATGCGGGTGTGGACCGATGTCCAGCAGCGGAGTGGATGGAAGATCGGGGACGACCGCTGGGGAGTGCCCGACAAGGCGTGGCAACGCCCGACGCGCGCAAGAGTGCGCCCTGTTCCCGGTGCCTTGCACACGCTCACCGTGCGCGATCGCCTCGCCCTCGAAATGGCGTTGCACGAGGAAACGGAACGCCGCGCGATGGAAGGGGAACTGCAGCTGCTCGAGCAGGCGTGGCGAGAGGCCGAGGAGATCGCAAAGATCGCCGATGCGATGTTCACGCCGTCAGAGATCGAGGCGCGCCTTGGTGCGCTACGGCGTGAACGGGGTGGCGAAGACCAGACCGATCCGCCGCTCGTCTAATTAGCGCAGCAGGGCCCGCACTGGCGCGGCGTCCGCACCGACAACCGACAACGGCGGTGCCAGCAATTCATACGTGCCGGGAAGCACGGCGCGCAGATCGAGATTCTCCAGCACGAAGGCCCCTCGCCCAAGCAGCACATGGTGCACCGGTAGCGTCTTGCTCTCCCGCCGATCGACGCTGGGCGCATCCACGCCCCACAGGCGGAGTCCGCGCTGTACCAGCCACTCGGCCGCTTCCGTGCTCAACGTGGGCCAATCCGCCGGGAAATGTCCCGTGGCGACGGTGAACCCGGTCCGCATCAGCAAGCGCGCGGGACGCGCGTCTGCGCCGAGCATCGCGCGCAGGTGCTCCACCGAAATGTCGACTGAAACCGGATGCGCATCAGGCAACGTGATGACCGTGCAGGGGCCCACAAACGCATCCACCGCCAGCGCCTCACTTGCCGACCATCCCGATTCCACGTGCAACGGCGCATCGGCGTGGGTCCCCACGTGCAAGCTCGTGGTGACGGCCGCCAGATTCACACTCGCGCCGTCTTCGCGCCGACAGGTCCAGCCGCACGAAAACGCCTGGTCCCCCGGCCAGGCCGGTATCGCCGCTGCCAAGGGGACCGAGATATCGATCATCGCTGATACAGGCGCGCGCGGACGGCCCACAACTCCGGAAAGAACTTCTGCTGCACCGTGCGCGAGAGATACTTCGCGCCGAGGGTGCCGCCTGTCCCCCCTGTCATCGGACCAATGATGCGCTCCACCAACTGCACGTGGAGGAAGCGCCACCGGGCAAATTGCTGCTCGAATTCGAGCAAGCCTTCGACAAGGAGGAACATCGGCGTCGGCGCCGGTCCGAGATAGAGATCTTCCAGAGACACGCCCTCGTGCTCCAGCACGCGCAGGACGAGCGACTGCAGAGTGGGGCGCACCAGCGCGGCCTTCACCATGGCCGGTGGCTCCCCGTGTTCGCTGATGGCCGTCAGGAAATGGGGATCCCGCAGGCCGCACGTTGCCTCGATGGCGCGGAACTGCGCGCTCTGCGATCCGCTGCTCGAGCCGAGGTAGCCACGGAATTGCGCGAACCGCTGCGGGGGCAGCGTGTCGAGTGCCGAGAGCTCATGGGCCACGATCCCCGTCAGCACATTGATCCGCTTGACGGCCAACAGCGCCCGCATCGTGTCGAACGCTTCGAGCGCCGTGATCAGCGTGTCCAGCTCATGCCGTAGGCACTTGAACCACAGCTCGCTGGACTGATGAATGACGATGAACAGCAGCTCGTCGGGGTGCGGCGGGGTAGACTGTGGGGTCTGCAACGCCAGCAATTCATCGAGGCGGAGATACGAGCTGTAGTCGATCGGGTGGTCGCTGGAGCTGGTCATGAAAATCCCATGCGGATGGCCTGGCGACGCGCCACGCGTCAGAAGGTCGACACGCCCAGCATGGTGACATCGTCCACGCGCATCGTTTCATCGGTGTAAAAGGGCTCGCCGTATTGCGTACGAATCAGAGAACCATAGTGGGCCGCCTGATGCCGCACGAGGTCCAGCAGCGGTTCCCCATTGGGATACGCTTCCCCTGCCTGCGTGGCGCCCGTGAATTGGGAGACATAGCACGCAATGGCCTGCAGCTTCCGCTCGAACTGCATGGTGATGTCCACGACGAAGGTCGGCTTCACCGCATCCTCCCGGTACGTCATGGTGTACAGCACCTTGAACGGCCGGAACGCGGGATGATCTCCCGGGGCGTACTTGGCCAGCCCTGCGAGAAAACACGCGTCGCGGATCAGTTCACTGGCACGCCGATGATCCGGATGCCGGCCGCGCGGGGCCGGGGCGATCACGATGTGTGGGCGCAGACGACGGATGACACGCACCAGACGAATGCGACTCTCGTCCTCGTTGGTGATCCCCGCATCGGGGAGGCGCACACATTCGCGCGCATGCAGCCCCATCAGGCGCGCCGCGGCATCGGCCTCGCGTTCGCGCTGCAACGCGCCACCGCGCGTGCCCATCTCCCCTTCCGTCAGATCGACGATTCCGACACGGCGTCCATCGTCGAGTGCCCTGAGCAGCGTCCCCCCACAGGTGAGCTCCGCATCATCACGGTGGGGGGCGATGGCCAACAGATCGAGATGCATGAACTAAGGTACATGTTCACGCGCAACCCCCACAACATGCGCCCACGGGCCCAGTTCGTTTCACCGCAACACCACGGGCCCGGAGTGTTTTGCTCGTGGATCCCGAATGGTCAGTTTGTTCGCGCCAGATACGTGGCCACGCGCTCCGCGACCTGGAAGCCGCTCGCGATGCAGTCTCCGACCGACACCCCATGCCGGAAGTTTCCCGCGAGATAGAGGCCGGGGTGCTGACGCTCGGTATCGTCGGCAGCGTCCTTGATCTCCTGATGCCCCACGGCGTACTGCGGAATGCCACGCGGCCAGAACACATGATGCACGAAGACCGGCTCGCCGCACACGCCCAGCAGCTGCCGCAGGTCGACGAGGACGCGTTCCACAAGCAGATCCGTATCCTCGCGCGCCCGATCCGGGTGCCGCGCTCCGCCGATGAAGCAGGTCAGCGCCACGTGATCCTCCGGGGCACGCCCAGGGAACAGGGACGAGCTGAACAGCGCGCCCAGCACACTGCGGTGCTCGGCCGACGGGACGAGCATGCCGAACCCATCAAGTGCGTGCCGGACATCCTCGCGACGGAACCCCATGGTGAGGGTGCTGACGGCCGGATAGTCGACCTGCTCCAGCGGAGCCGCCGATCCACGCAACTCTGCCGGCAATTCCATCGCCGCCAGGACATGCGCCGGCGTGGCCATCACGACCGCATCCACCAAGCGTGTCTCCGGACTCGACTCCGATCCAGCCTCCACCGCCCAGCGACTCTCCTGACGATGCACCAACCGCACGGGGCAACTCGTCCGCAGCACGCCGGGCATCGCTGCGGCCAAGGCATCGGGCAGCGTTTGCATCCCATCCACAAACGAAACGAGGCGCGTGCGACCAGCGACCGCCCCTTGCAGCGGCCCGCCGCTCCCCGGCGCGTCGATCGGGTCGTGCTCGGCGGATGCCGCGTTTCGTCCAAGGCGACGCTGGGCCATCAGGCCGCGCGATAGCGAGCCATAACGCCGCTCGAGCTCCATCACGCGCGGGAAAGCATGCGCCATGCTGAGCGCTTCGGCGTCACCGGCAAAGATCCCCGAGATGAACGGATCGACGGCGTACTCCAGTACTTCATGCCCGAGCCGGCGCCGGATGAACGAGGCCACCGATTCATCCCCATCCTGTCGGCGCGCGCGAACCAGCGGCTCGAGCAGCACCCGCAATTTCGCGCGCATGGAGAGCAGCCGGGTGCTCAGCATCGCTGACGGCGTGATCGGGAACGGCAGCGGCGTCGCGTTTCGGACCACGAAGCGCTGATGCGCCGCCGGATCGGCATCGATGACGTCGTCGGTCAAATCGAGTTGCTCAAGGAGCGCCTCGACAATCGATGACGTCACGAACGCATTCGGCCCATGCTCGGCCAGAAACCCGTCCGCGTGCGTGGTCCGGATCGCCCCACCCACTTGCGCGCTGGCCTCAT
>JBDKIJ010000132.1:0-9387 GCA_039797155.1 Gemmatimonadota bacterium
CGAACGTAAACAGCACCGGCGATGTACCGGCCGGAATGTCGATGGTCTTGTCGAGCACGTCGGCAAGACTCACCGGCACATAGCCACGACGATGCAGCTCGGCGAGCTCGGCGCGAAAGCGGTCGCGCGACACCTTGTAACTCCCGTCCTTGTCCACCACCTGATGCCACTCGACGATGGGGATCCGGCCGAGTTCATTCGGCGCGCGCGGCGCCGATCGTGGTGTCTGCGCCTCCAGCGTCCGGTCCGAGCAAACGACCAGCGCCGTGATACCAACAACGTGCGAGGCACACCGGAATACACGGGCAATGCGATGCCCGGTGAAATGTCGAATCATGCTGCAAGCTAATACCGCCGAATTTCCTGTCGCGACCAGCGGCCTCAACCGGAGAGCAGCCCCAACCACGATGACGCGGGGGCGTCGTAGCCGGGAAACAGACGACTGAGATCGCGAGCGCCGAGATGGCGCGTCGCCACCTCGGAAAACACCGCACGGAAATCTGTCGTCAGAGCAAGGTCACGCCCTTCATACAACTGTTCGGGGGCGAGTCCCGGCCACCGACCATGCACGCGTGGAGCACCGTTCAGCGTGCCACCGATCACGAACATCGCCCCGGCATGTCCGTGATCCGTCCCGCCCGTCCCGTTCTGTCGCACCGTACGACCGAACTCGGAGCAGGTGAGAATCACGGTGTCCTCCATGCGATCACCGAGATCCGTCACCAGTGCCGCCACCGATTGTGAGAAATCGCGCAAACGATTCGCGAGCTGTCCCTCGGCCGCACCCTGATTTACATGCGTATCCCATCCGCCCACGTCGGCAAAGGCCACCTCAAGCCCGACGCCGGCCTTGATGAGTTGTGCGATCTGCAGAAGCCGTTGGCCGAAGGGGGAGCGCGGATAACTCACGCCGGCGCGGGGCTGATATTGTTGTGGGTTGGCCGCGCGCAGCACCTTGAGTGCCTCGAACATGTCGGTGCCGCTGCCGTGGACCACATCCGCGGAACCGGTGCGATAGAGGGCTTCGAGTCGACGTTCGGCGGCATTCCCCGAGGAACGGATCGAGAACTCCTCCAGCGCATTCATCGCCACGACCGCCGAGGTCCCCTCGAGAATACGCGGTGTTTGCGGCGTCATCGAGACGGCGCGGAACGGGGTCGGCGGACACGCCTCACAGGTGCCAGCCACGGCGAGATAGCGGTTGAGCCAGCCGTCGGCCGTGCCTTTCCGATCGGGGGTCCCCGTCTCCATGTAATCCTGGGCATCGAAATGGGAGCGCGTCGCACTCGGACTCCCGACCGCATGAATGGGGGCGAGCAACCCCTGGTCCCAGAGGGGCTTGAACGCAGCCATTGCCGGATGCAATCCATAGAACCCGTCGAGGTCGATGGCGCCGAGCGCACCATTCCGTCGTGCCGGTGAGGCGATCGCGAGCTGGGGACGCGCGGCAGCGTAGGCGGGATCACCAAACGGCACGAGCACATTCAAGGCGTCGGCAGCCCCCCGCTGAAACAGCACGATGAGCGTCTTGCCGCGCGCGGCACGCGGGAGCGACATCCCCAGGGCCGTACGCTGCAGAAAACTCGGCGAAAGGCCGAGGGTGAGGAGCGACAGCGCACCACCCTTCAGAAAGACGCGACGATGCATGGCGGAGGGCCCGGTCAGCGGCGTTGAAATTCGGGAGAACCGAGCGCGAGCCCGACGAGTTGGGCGAGGCCACGCGGTGCGTCGGCGGCTGGGAGGGAATCGGTCGCGAGACGCTGCAGCAACGGATTGGTTCCGGTGCGCAGGACCTCACGGGTATCGGGTGACACGAAGCCTCCGAGCAGCTCATGGATCACCCCGTCGACCTGCGCTTCACGCGGAAGCGCCGCCAACTCTCGGGCCCGTGGCCAGCTCGCGAGGCGGACGCCCGGGACGCGACCTCCCGCCACGAGCAGACCGAAGTTGATGCGATTGAGGATCGCGCCCGTATTCATCCACGCCTCGCCGGTTTCAGGATAGCCGTTGGGAGCCTGATGACCGAAGAGCGGTTGCCCGAGCCGACTGACGACCTGCGCCGTGCGCGATGTCCCGTCGGGATCAGCATCCAGCGCGCGCATCGCACTCACCACCAACTCGAAAGGGCTCTTTACCTTGGCGTGAAACGCCCGCCGCGCGAAGAACTCCGGGCTGGTGACGATGGTGCGCACCGTCTCACGGATATCGCCATCGGTTTCCAGGAAGGTGGTGGCTGCACGCGTCACCAGCGCTGGTGGTGGCGTATCACTCACGAAGCGACGCAGCAATTTGGTCGCGATGAACGTGGCCGTCTTTGGATGGCGCGCCAGCAGGTCGAGTACGGCGTCGCCTTCTGCTTGCCCACGCCCTGCTGGGAACCGACGGCCGAGGATGATCTTCTCGCCGGCATCATGAACGGTGGGGCGGAACACGAATCCGCCGCCTTGCGCGCCCTGCGCCAGCGTCCACCCGGTCAGCGCGCGTGCCACGTTGATCACATCCTCCTGCGTGTAGCCCCCATCCACGCCCAGCGTGTGCAGCTCCAACAGCTCGCGCGCATAGTTCTCGTTGAGACCACGCCGGCGCGCAGTGGGGCGCGGCATGGCCGTGGCGATACCGCGCGCTGCGGCTCCACGTCGGCTGGGGCCGAGCACCGGCCGGCCACTGTCAGCCACGCTTTGCCAATTGTCGAGGTAATACAGCATCGCTTCGCTCTTGGCGACGGCACCCAGCAAGTCACGAAAGCGCCCCATGGCGTACGGGCGAATCACACGCGCGTCGTACGGAACGAGGAAATACCGCGCGCGGTCCTTTCCCGCGAAGACATTGAAGTGATTGTGCCAGAAGTCCACGAGGACTTCCTCGAGCTGATAGGGCGACCGCACCGCGCGGGTCAGCCGGATCGCGCTCAGCTCGCCGAGAAAGGGATACTGCCGTTCTGTCGGCGGGTAGGCGTTGAGCAACTCCGTGCTGGTGGCGGTCAGCAGCGGGAATCGCGAGCGCCAGCGCTGCTGGGCCGAGTCCGGTGCGGGCTGCAATTGCTCGGCCATCCAGGCATCGACCCCGATGGAGCGTACGCGCTGCACATCGCCAGGCCGTGGGCCGAACGCGAGCCGGTGCAGGACATGGTACACCTGCTCATCCGCCGTCTGTTCTCGGGTCGTTGCGCTGGCCGCTCGGATGGTGCGGTCGGGATTGGCCGCGAGTGGACCGCTGGCGTACCGGCACCCCAACACCCCGAGGAGGAGTAACGGCGCAACGAAGGGGATGAGGCGGGGCATGGAATCGGGTTGGGGGAGCCAGTCGGACGCAGGCCCACCGGTGGACGAGGCAGGGCGTCCATCGTTAAGTCCGCAGCCTCCCTTATCTTTCACGTATGACCGGCTTCACGTCCAACTTCCGAACCTGGCATCGTTATGTCGACGAAGCGCTGGCGGTGGGCACCCTGACCACGATCGCGACGGGCGGGGCGTTGCTGGGGTTGGGGTGGCGGGACGGTGAGGTGGGGCGGCTATTCCGGCTCGCCGGCCGGGGGCTGCTGGAGCGTCTCAGTATCGCGTCTGGTGCTGCACCCCTCACGTCGGTGGCGGTCGGCTATCTCCACCATCTCGTGGTCGCCACGGTGTGGGGCGTGCTGCTGGGGCTACTCGTGTTGCCGTGGCGCGGCGCCGTACGGTGGCTCGTCGTGCCCTGTGCGGCCTTCGGCTACTTCGTCTTGTCGCTGCTGTGGCTGCCGCCCATAGCCCGCATTGGCTACGGGGTGACGGGAAGCACGCCGTTCGCCGTGCCCGTGGCCCTCGCTCTCGCGACGGCGCTGATCGGCGGCCTCTGGTTTGCCGACGAGGCCGACGACTGATCGGCCTGTCGGCTCTCCGCTGGCGTCGTCAGACCTTGTGGTGCGCGATCTTCGCCGCTTCGACGCGGTCGGCGGCGACGTAGATCTCGAAATCGCTGAAGAAGGCCGGCGCCTCGGCCTGCAGCACGTGCAACACGGCGATCGCCATGCGACGGATCTCGAGTTCGGCCGCTTCACTCGAGCGGAGTTCCAGCATCGTCCGCCACGCGCGCGCGTTGCCCGTCACCACAATCTTGGTTTCCGTGCTGTTCGGCAGCACGCCGCGTGCTGCTTCGCGGGCCATCTTGCGGCGGTGCACCTTGTCGTCGACCCACGCGTAGCGCGTCATGAGTGAATCGACGAGACCGACATACGCGTCCAGTGCTGATTCCACCTGCGCGCGCCACGCCGTTTCAAGCGGCGCATCGCCGATCATCGCCGGCGGCATGACGAAGCAGGCGTCGCTTTCGTCGACGTACCGCTGCGACAGCTGCGAGTAGGCGAAGCCGGCGCGGTGGCGGACGAGTTCGTGCGTCAGTGAGCGGCTCACCCCTTCGAGCAGCAGCGAATAATTCGCATGCTCGAGCACGCTGCCATGCCCCTGCTTCTTGATATTCTCGAGGTACTCGTGCGTGGAGCGTCCCGCGGGGTTCTTCTGGCTCATGTAGCACAGACGCCCCGCGAATTCCGCGAGCCGTTCGCCATCGGTCGATTCGCCCATCCACTGCACCGGCAGGTGCGCCGGCTCGACGAACTGCGGGCGGGCGAGCACCGTGACCTTGGGTTCACGGAGGATGGCAGCGTCGGCGAGGGGCATCGGCACCAGAGGGGTTGAGGTCGCGCGGGAAATGCAACGACACGAAAGATAACATCAACCTCAGGTGATACCGTCCAGTCTCCACCGATCCCACGCGCGTTCCCGTTCAATGGCATCGAGCGCCGCACGCGCGTCGTCGGGGAGCGCCGGGGCCTCCGGATCATGGCGTAGCATGGTGAAGGGTCGGGCGTCATCCGCGGCGACCTTGCACCCGGGGTTCAACACCAGCGCCGGATCTGCCGCAGCCTTGATCTGGGCAAAGGCCGCCCGCGCTTCGAGGCTCCACACCGACGGCCACAGCGGCGCGCGGAGGCGACCGTCGCCATGCTCTCCGGCCAGCGTCCCACCGAGGGATGCGGTCAGCTCGCAGACCTCGGACAAGAGACCGTGCACCTGATCTCGCCATCCGGGCTGCGTGGTATCCACCAACGGGTTCACATGGGCATGCGCATCGCCGGCATGGCCAAAAATCACGCCGCGTATCCCCGCCGCATCGAGCGCACGGCGCACGCCGCGGACATAGGCCGGAAACTGCGCCGGAGGGACACACCCATCTTCGATGAACTGCATCGATCGCAGACGCGGCGCGAGTTGGGCAAGGATCGGACTGGCCGCATGCCGGAGCGCCCAGAGACGATGGGCGTCTGCGGGATCGGTCGCCGTGTTCACATCGAGAGCGCCATGGCCACGGCATCGATCGGCGAAGTGCACGGCAGCGGACGCGGCGTGCGCGTGATCCTCCCCTTCGAGCTCCACCAACAGCACCGCCTCGGCATGCGACGGAATGCCCGTAGGCGCACCCGATTCGGCGACGTCGAGAAACGTCCGGTCGAGCAACTCGCAGGCGACCGCCCCATCCTCTCGCGCCTCGATGGCACACGCGGTGGCACGTTCGAGAGACGGAAACGTCGCCAGCACGGTCGCCACCCCTCCGGCTACCGGGCAGAGCGCCACCTCGATCTCCGTGAATACGGCGAGCGTTCCTTCGCTTGCCACGAGCAGGTCGACGAGATGACCGCCGGGCGCGAGCGCGGCGGCGATGCCATACCCCGACGACTCCTTGCGCACTCCGGGGTGCACCAGATGGCTCGGCGCCACGCCACGCCGGATTTCCTCCAGCGCGCGGAGCAGGCGCACGATCGCCGGCGTCTCCGGGAGCGGCTGTTCGCGGTGAATCCACACCGCGGTTCCGTCATCGAACACCGCCTGCACGCCGAGGACCCAGGGACGCGTTGCCCCGAAGGCGAGCGACCGTGCCCCCGCGGCATTAGTGGCGACCATTCCCCCGATGGTGCAGAAGGCGCCGCTCGAGGGATCAACCGGGAAGCGTAGCCCATGCGCACGGGCGGCCTGGTCGATCGCCCGCTGCGTCACGCCGGCACCGACGCGGATTCGGCGCCCCGCCACCTCGACGGGCCCCATGTGCCGGAAACGGCTGACGTCCACCATGACACCGGGGCCGACGGCGCCGGCCGCCATGCCGCTCCCCGAGCCGCGTGGAACGAGCGCCACGCCGCACCGCTTGGCCCAGCGCACCAGGCACGCGACATCGTCCACATCAGCGGGCACCGCGACCGCCTGCGGGACGCAGCGCGCGATCCCCGCCCCCTCGGCGTACCGCGCGCGCGCGGCAAGATCCGCGCGGAAGATGCCGCGAAAATCCGACGGCGCTTCGAGGGTAGGGGCAGGAAAGTCCGGATGCGTCATAACCGTGTCGAAAAGTAGGCGCACCGGCGCAGCGGGGGGTACTTTAGTCGCAATGTCCGCACTCCCTGCCGCCGTCACCGAGGCCCTTGATCGTCAGGATGCCGCGCAATTCTGCGAGGCGATCCTCCCTGCCGTCTCCCGGACCTTCGCGCTGGGGATCAAGGCGTTGCCCGGCGACCTCGGGCAGGCGGTCCTGGATGCGTATCTCCTGTGCCGCATTGCGGACACGGTAGAGGATGCGCCCGGGATTGATCCGGAGGTGAAGGCCGCGCTGTTCGACGATTTTCTGGCGGCGTTCGACGATGCGGCCGCCCTCGCCCGATTCACGGCCGGGGTGCAGGGGCTGACCGGTGATCTGGCCCATCTCACGCTGACGCGCAACACACCGCTGGTGTTCGCGCACTTCGCGCGCCTGCCGCAGGCTACCCAGAGACACGTGCGGAAGTGGGTGGCCGAGATGGCGATCGGCATGCGCAAGTTCGTCCTGCTGTACCCGGACGGGATCCGCATCCAGACGATCGACGAGTACAAGGAGTACTGCTACTACGTGGCGGGGACCGTCGGCTACATGCTCACGGATCTCTGGCATGAGCATTCGCCGAGCATCAGTGCCCATCGCTATGCCATCCTGCGCGAGCGGTGCCGCGCGTTTGCCGAAGCGCTGCAGACGGTCAACATCCTGAAGGACGTGGCCGTGGACGCCGAGAAGGAAAATTCGGTGTACGTGCCGGAAGAGCTGCTGCAGGCGCACGGGAGCACGCAGAGCCGGATCCTCGCTCCCGAACTGCTGACGAAGAATCGCGCAGCGCTCACGCAATTGATCCAGCTCGCGTGGCATGATCTGGAAGAGGCGTTGGTCTACCTGCTCGACATTCCGCGGCGCGCGGTCGCCATCCGTCTCTTCTGCATCCTGCCGCTGTTGCTTGCCTACGCCACGTTGCGTGATCTCGTGCAGAGCACCGCGATGTTGCACCCGGGCGGCTCGGTGAAGATCTCGCGGCGTGAAGTCAAATCGCTGCTGATGACGGGGACGATGCTCGTGATGAGCAATGCCGGCGTGCGGTGGCTCGTGGCGCGCGTGCGGCGGCGCAGCTTCGAGTTGGCGATCGCCTGACCGATATGTCGCGCTAGCGTCCGAGCAGGCGCTCCACGACGTTGGGTGGCGGACGCAGCCGCTCGTGCTCGATCTCGTCGAGCAAGGCTTCAATCCGCACGCGTGCGCGTTCAATCTGTTGACGGAACTGGATGCGCGTCTTGCGCCAGTGCCAGGCGCTCAACGCGACGGCGACGAGCGCGGCCAGTCCAACCGTGATGAATGAAAACGGGGGGATGATGAACCCCAGCACCAGCACCGAGGTGATGAACCAGAGTGCGATCAGGGCAAGCCCCGCTGACAGGGTGATCGCTTGCGTCCGGGCTATACGCCGCGCGCCATGCCAGGTGCTGTCCAGTCTGAGGACACATCGCGCGTCATCCAGTCGCGTCACGGTGGCCACGAGCTGGTCGCTCCGCACGAAGTCGTAGCGGCGCCCTCCGATGCCGAGGCCGCGGATCAGGTTGCCGAACGGATCGTGTCGAGGTTCCCACCAGGTGCGCTCCATCGTGCGCCGGACGCGCGCCAGACGCTCGCCCTGGGGCAGGTACGCATCAAGGCGATCGAGCAGGTCGAGCGGTGATCCCGGCACGGTGCGCTGGGCGCCGATGACGGATGGCCCGAGCGCACGCAGCAGGGGGCCATCATCGGGTGACACATCGGACAACGGGGCGATGGTCTGCGCGCGCTGCTCGGCGATCGCCTGCCGCATATGCGCCGGATCGAGACCGACCTCCCGCGCGATTTCGAGGAGCCGCTCCTCGCTGATCGTTTCGCCGGGCTCGGCCTCCTGCGCAGCCTGCAACTCGGAGGCGCGCGCGAGTACCCGTTCGACCATGTGCCGGGGCAGCTCAGTCATGGCTGCACCATATCGCATGTGCGCATTTCACGTCAGATCCCGCTCAGGACGAGATCGATCTGACGCTGCAGGGCGGTACGCATCACCGCAGGCAACGCAAAGGTGGCGTCAAAGGTCTCGCTCACGGGGCGATTCGCTGCGACGCGATTCGCCGTGACGCGTGTGCCGGTCTGGCGCAGATAGTAGCGTTGATACCCGTCAACCAACTCCGGGGCCAGCGCCTGCAGCACCATGGCACCCGCTACGACCTGCGCGACGGCCACGAGTCGTGCCGCGCGCCCCTCACGCTGCTCGGCGGGGGTGGTGTTGTCGGCGACGACAGGGCCTACCAACGTACCGGTGATTTCGTGCACAAAACCAAAGAGCGATTCGACCGCATCGGCCGGCCGTCCTGGAAATGGCACGGCGACCAGCGGACGCTGCGCGCGGCTGATTCCGGTGCGCCCTTCGCCACCGATCGGCAGCGACAGGACAAAATCGCCCTGCCGCTGCGCCGTGTTGGCGAGGTAGCGCTCGAAGACCCCGCGAAAGCGCTGCTGCCACAGGCTGTCGATCGCGGTGATGGTGGTGGCCCGCTCGCGGAGCACGTTGGCGTACTCCTGATGGAAGAATTTCCCCCACTCGTCGTGCAGACTCGTGAGGAAGAGGCGCAGCCACGTGCGATCGGCAGCGGTGGGGAAGACGGCCGCGAACTGGGCAAACACCGCCGCCTCGTCGCGATCGGCCGCGCGTCCGCCGTTGGCGGCGAGAAACCGTTCGGCGGCGCTCCGCATCGAATCCCAATTGCCGAAGGCCAAAGGGAGAAACTGCGCGTCGAGATAACCGCCGCTCTGCTGCAGTCCACGCACGAGGGCTGCTCGATTGGTGTCGAGTGCCGTCAGGATGCCGCGGCGGTTCTTCACGACGGTCAGCGAGTCGCGGTAGCCGAGGCGGAAGAGCGGCACCACCGGCGGAACAATCGCTGGTGTCGAGGGAGCATTGGCCGCCCCGGTGACCGCGGGAGCCGGTTCCTCGTGCAGCAGCGCGAAGCCGTGCAACCAGAGATCGAGATGCTCCTGCGTGCGGACCGGCCACCG
>JBDKIJ010000133.1:0-10254 GCA_039797155.1 Gemmatimonadota bacterium
CCGGCCATCACGGCGTCATCACGACTGCTGCTGCGTGAACCGGATCTCGGGACCGCCGCGCGCATCGCCGACGCGATCAACAAATCGATGGGCGACAAGACGGCCTCCGTCGAGGACGAAGGCGCCGTGATGGTGACGCTCCCCGATTCCGTCCAGCAGAAGGCCGTGGCGATGGCCCGCATCCGCGAGCTCACCGTCTCGCCGCAGAGCCGAGCGCGGATCATCATCGATGGGCGCGACGGCATGGTGGTCGCCGGTGGCGACCTTGTGGTGGGTGCCGCCACGATCAGCCACGGCGCGATCACCCTGGCGATCGGCAATGTCGCCCCCGGCGATACCGCCGCGATCCCGGGCAGTGTCCGGCTCCCCGCGGGCATTCCGGTGCAGCGGGTCGCCTCAGCCCTGCACGCCGTCCAGACCCCGCCGGCCGAAGTGGCGGCCATTTTTGCCGCCCTCCGCGAGGTGGGCGCCATTACCGCAGAGATCGTGGTCCGATGACGGATCCGATTTCGCGGGTGACATCGAGTAGTATTCAACGCGCCACTTCTGCGCCATCATCAGCTGAGCTAACCACTCCAGAGCAGAAAAAGCTGCGGGAGTCGGCCGCTCAGTTGGAAGGCCTGTTCGTCCAGCAGCTCTTCAAGGCGATGCGCGAAACCGTCCCAACTGGCGACGGCATCGTATCAGGTGGCGCGGGAGAGGATATGTTCACGGGACTGTTGGATCAGCACCTCGCTGCCGACACTCCCAATCAATGGGGTGGGGGCATTGCCGAGGCGCTGTACCGCCAGATGCGCGGACAGACGGCGCCGGCACCGTCCGCACTCCCTGGCTCCACGATCCGCTGATGGCGACGATGACTCTGTCTCCCCCACAACCCGCACCGCGTTTCGGGAAAGGCTCCCCGGCGCTGCTTGAAGCGCTGCTTGAAGCGCTCAAGAGCGAGCGGCGCCTACTCGAGCAGCTCATCGCGCAGATGAAGCGGCAGCGCGCGGCGGTGTCCACGGACGACATTCAGGGCGTCGACGACAGCACCTTCGCGACGCATCGCATCCTCGCGACGCTCGGTCAGGCGCGGCAGCGGCGGCGGCAGCTGAATGTGCTGCTCGGCGGCACCGAAGAGTGCACACTACGCGAGCTGGAAGAGCTCCTGGGCGAATACGTCGATGATCGCCTGCGCGAGGCGCGCACGCAGCTGCAGCAGTCGGCCGATGTGCTCACGCGTGAGGTCAGCATGAACCGCAAGTTGTTGCGTGAAGCGCTGGCCAGCACCGATCAGCATGTCCGCACGCTGGCGGGCGCACCGGCCGCACCGATGACGTACGGCACGGAGGGATCGGCGCCGTCTGCGCCGGCCGCCGCCCGGGGCGTGATCTTCAATCGATCGGTGTAGCCATGAGCGGACTCCTCGGAATCGCCCGGAGCGCGCTGCTGGCGCACCAGACCGCGTTGCAGACGGTCTCGAACAACATCGCAAACGCCGAGACGCCCGGGTATTCGCGTCAGGAAGTGCAGCTGACACCGAGCCCGACGTCACGCATGACGTACGGCAATGTCGGCACGGGCGTGTCGATCACGTCGATCATTCGGAAACGGAACGTGCTGCTCGACGATGGCGTGCGTACCGCCAGCGGCAACGCCGGCTACGCCGACATGAAGCGCGACCTGCTGCAGCGCGTCGAGGAAGTCTTCGGGGAACCGAGTGAAGGGGGACTGGTCAGCGCCATGGACCAGTTCTGGAACGCGTGGAGTGATCTGTCGTCGTCGCCAAACAGCCTCGCCGCGCGATCGGTCGTGCAACAGCGTGGTCGTCAGGTGGCGCAGACCTTTAATGATCTCGACACCGCGCTCACGCAGCAGCGCATGGCGGGACTGGAGCAGGCGCAGGCCACGGTCGACCGGATCAATACGCTGGCGACGCAGGTCGCCGACCTGAACGGGCGGATCGCGTCGTCGGGGGGCGGACAGCCCTCCAACGAACTGCTCGATCAGCGGGATCTCATGCTCGACGAGCTGTCGCGTGTTGCCGGATCGCGCACGATTCCCCAGGCCGACGGCAATATCACCGTCATGATGGGCAATTCAACGCTCGTCGATGGCAGTACCGCCGTGCCGCTCACCCTGTTCCTGCAGCCGCCGACACCGGCCCCGACGACGCCGCTGACCGATGTCCCGGTCAAGGTACGCCTCGGTGATTCCCTCACCCCGCTGGCGCAGCTGGCGGGTGAGCTCAAGGCGATCTCCGAGACGCTGAACGACACGATCCCGGGGCTGCGAACGCGACTCGACGAGATGGCGACGCAACTCGCCACCTCGGTCAACAGTGTGCACAGCGGCGGCTATGTCTTCTCGGGGAACACCATCCCCGGTACGGCGGCCGGCAACTTCTTCGACGCGGGCACCGTCGCCAATCCGGTCCGCGCCGCGACACTCTCGCTCACGTCAGCCATCGCGCAGGACTCGTCGAAGATCGCGGCGAGCGCTAATATCAACGGGCCGACCGACAACACGGTGGCGCGCAATCTGGCGTCACTCCGCATCGCGGAAAACGTGGTCAGCTACACGTCGTCGACCGGGAGCGTGGAACAGGGGACCTTCGGTGGATTCTTCCGGGGCGTCCTCACCCGGCTCGGTGCGGAAACGGCCGCGGCGGCGGACAGTGCCGACGTGTCGACCACGCTCGTGTCACAGGCCGAAGCCCGACGCCAGTCGGTCAGCGGTGTGAACACGGACGAGGAACTCGTCACGATGCTCCGTGTGCAGCAGTCGTATCAGGCGGCGACCAAGCTGGTCAAGACCGCCGACGAAATGCTGCAGACGTTGCTCTCCATGATTTGACCCTGGTTGGCGGATGCTGATTCTCGGACGCCGTGAAGGCGAATCCATTCTGATCGATGGCGGCATCCGCATCGTGGTCGTCTCCTGCGACCGGGGCGGCGTGCGCCTCGGCATCGAGGCACCCGGTGACGTGAAGATCCTGCGTGGCGAGATCGCGCAGCAGGTGGCGCAGGAAAACCAGCGCGCCGCCGCCGCATCGGTTGATGCCACGTGGCTCGCCCAGCTCGGCGCCCCGACCGCCATCCGACCGCCAGCCCCCGAGCCCGCGGTTACGAAGCCCACGGTCCCGACGCAAGACTGAGTTCAGCGGCGCGTCGCCATCAAGGTCGGCACGCGGAATCCGCAGACGCCGTCCCGATCGATCGCGGTCCCCTGACTCGGCGACAACAGCCACCCGATCGCCGTGGCATGCTGTTGCCGACGACTCGGATCGGCCGCGCCGAGGACCCGGCATTCCAGCATCTGCGTTCGTCCCTCACCAATGGCTTCGAGCTGGACGGTGATCGCTTTCGTCCCAGGCACACTCGCCGCCGCGAACGCGGCGGCACACGCCTGCACCACCGCCGCAGCCTCCGCACGAATCGGCGGGGCGTCTGCCGCCCCCTCGACGGTCAGGGTCGCGTCACGAAGCGCAGACAGCTCCGCCACGAGGGCCCAGGCCTGCGTCAGCGCATCGGGGAGCAGCATGGGCTCAATCGCGCTATCTTCCGGCCGTGGCAGCAGACGCAGCTGCTGGAGCAACTGCTCCAGGCGCTCCGCTTCCTCGCGCAGGATCGTGACGGTTTGTGCCGACGCTGGGGCACCGAGTTCCAGGGTCCCGGTGAAGGCCAGAATCGTCCCGACCCGGTTGCTGACAGAATGTGCCAATGCGCGCAGCAAATCGTCTTGTATCGTAAGCCAGCTGGCCGCCCCTGCGGGGGAGGTCGGTTCGCCGGTGATCTGATCATCAGGCACGGCTGTTCTTCCCCTGCGACTCCGGATTCCCCGTGTTCGTCATCATTGGCCTCGTCATCGTTTTTGGCGCCGTGATCGGCGGCTATGTCATGCACCACGGCGAAATCGCGGTGCTGATCCAGCCGAACGAATTCGTCATCCTTGGTGGTGCGGCGCTTGGCACGTTGATCATCGCGAATCCGCCTTCGGTATTGAAGGCGTGCGTGACGCAGATGCTCGGTCTCCTCAAGCCGAACCCGTATGGCGCCAAGGCGTACGCCGAATTGCTGCAGGTACTCTATGAGGTATTCCAGAAGGCCCGCAAGGACGGTCTGGTAGGTCTGGAGTCCCACATCGAAGAACCCGAGAAGAGCGACATCTTCACCAAGTATCCGTCCTTCGCCGGCAACCACCACGCCGTCTCGCTGCTCTGCGATACGCTCAAGGTGCTGCTGACGGGAACCGTCGAAGACCATAACCTCGCCGAAATTCTCGATGTGGATCTCGAGAAGCATCACCACGAGGGGATGCTGGTCCCACATGCCATCACGACCGTGGGTGACGCGATGCCCGGCTTCGGCATCGTGGCCGCCGTGCTCGGCGTGATCATCACGATGGGCTCGATCGGTGGTGCCGCGTCCGAGATCGGTGAAAAGGTTGCCGCCGCGCTCGTCGGGACGTTCCTCGGCATTCTGCTGGCATACGGCGTGTTCGGGCCACTCGCGAAGGCGATGGAGACGCGTCTGCACGCCGAGCACGATTACATGCTGTGTATCCGCACGGCGCTACTGTCGTTCGCGCGGGGAGATGCCCCGATGACCGCAGTGGAATTCTCGCGCCGCAACATCGAGCCACATGAGCGCCCGAGCTTTGCTGAGCTCGAGGAAATGACGCGGAAGAAGGCCGCCTGATCCATGGCAGCTCGCGGCGGGAAGAAGATCATCATTGTCAAGAAGAAGGTGGCCGGTGGCGGAGGCCACCACGGCGGCTCGTGGAAGGTCGCCTACGCCGACTTCGTGACGGCCATGATGGCGTTCTTCATGGTGATGTGGATTCTCGGCATGGACGAGTCCACGAAACAGGCGATCGAGGGCTACTTCGCCAATCCCGTCGGCTACAAGAAGGGCTATGGCTCGGGCTCCAGTCCGTTGGCGACCGGCACCACCATGTCAACGGTTACGAAGACGCCGCTGCGTGTGATGTCGCGCAGTACCGAGCAACGCACCTTCGAGGAGCTGCGCAAGACGATTCTCAGCAAGGTGTCCGAGAACGACTCGCTCAAGAAGCTCAACGCCGTCGTGGATGTGCAGGTGACACCGGACGGGCTGCGCATCGAGCTGGTGGAATCCGAGAGTGGGGATCTGTATTTCCCGCTGGGCTCCGCGAAGATGAACGTGGCCACCGCGTTGACGCTCGAGCTCGTCGGTGAAGAGCTGGCGAGGCTGCAGCCGGCCGTGATTCTTGAGGGACATACCGACGCGGCCAAGTTCGGTCGGGATGCGTCGTATACCAATTGGGAGCTCTCCACCGACCGGGCCAACGCCGCGCGTCGCGTCCTGCTCGCCGCAGGCCTGCAACCGGACCGCATTCGCGAGGTCCGCGGCTACGCCGATACACGCCCGCGTGTACCAAGCGACGTCACGGCCCCGGCGAATCGCCGCATCTCGATCCTCCTGCCATATAGCGACATGCCATCCTCGCCGGCAGAGCGGCAGGAGATGGCCGCGTCCAAACGGGACTCGATGGTCGAATCGATGCAGTACCCGATGCGTCGCAACTACTGAGGGACGCATCCGGGGCGTTCGGACGCCTCGTTCATCCCCGTGCAGCCCGCGCGCTACCTTTCAGGCGACATCACCACGATGTCGCCTTTTCCGCAGGGATACTCCGTGATCGACGTCTCCGGATACACCAAGATGTACGGCGATACCGTCGCCGTTCGCTCGCTCTCCTTTCATGTCGCGCCAGGGGACGTGCTGGGTCTTGTGGGACCGAACGGCGCGGGCAAGACGAGTACGTTGCGGGCCCTCGCCGGCATTCTTCAGCCGACGTCGGGGCAGATTCGCATCGCCGATATCGATCTCCAGCAGAACCCGGTGGCCGCGAAGGCCCGTCTCGCCTTCATCGCCGATGAGCCGGCACTGTTCGACTATCTGACCGTGATCGAGCATCTGCACTTTGTCGCGCGCCTGTATGGGGTGCACGACGCGGAGGCACGCATTCCTGCCCTGCTTGACGAGTTGGAGCTCACGGCCAAGCGCGACGCATTGCCGACGGAACTGTCCCGCGGAATGAAGCAGAAGCTGGCGATTGCCTGCGGGCTGCTCCATCAGCCGCGCGTGCTGCTGCTGGACGAGCCGCTGACCGGTCTCGACCCGCTCGCCATTCGGCGGATGAAGGAAACCATCAGTGCGCGGGCGCGCGAAGGCGCGGCCGTCGTACTCAGTTCGCATCTGCTGCATCTGGTGGAAGAGCTGTGCACCCGCTTGCTGGTGATCCGGCGGGGCGAGGCCGTGGCCTTCGGCACCATCGAGGAAATCGTCCAGATGCGTCCGGAGCTGGCGGGTCGATCACTGGAAGAGATGTTCCTGGCGCTCACGGACTGAATCCATGACCACGTCGGACGCATCGCCCCTGCGTGCCCTGCTGTACCTGTATCAACGGACGTTTCTCAACCGACTGAAGCAGCAGCTGGAGCGCGTGCGGAATCCGCGCTATGTCGTCGCGGTGATACTCGGTGCGCTGTACATGTGGTGGGCGCTGTTCCGCAACACGCGCGCCGGCAGTGCGCCGATCACCCGCCTCCTCGGGTCCGATATCACGTTGGTGGTAGCGAGTACGCTGCTGCTGCTTTCCTCGGCGCGCTGGTGGCTGTTCGGCGGCGATCGGGGTGCCCTCGCCTTCACCGGCGCCGAGGTGCAGTTCCTCTTTCCCGCGCCCATCACGCGTCGCGGATTGATTCACACGAAGCTGTTGCGTCTGCAGTTCGCCATCCTGCTCAACACCACCATCTTCACGGTCATCCTGCGCGGGGATCTCGGATCGCTGGCGTCATGGCAACGGGCACTCGGCCTCTGGATCCTGTTTTCCACGCTGTCGTTGCATCGACTGGGCGCATCGATCGTGCGCGCGAGTGCGCTCGAACATGGCCGCGCCGGGGCGCGACGAGGTGTCGTGCCGAGTCTGTTGTTCGGTGGATTGCTGGCGCTCCTCGTGTACGGACTCGCCGTCCAGTTGCCGGCGCTTCGAGTCGCCAGCCTTGGTGGGATCGGCGCATTGGCCAAAGCCATCGCCGCTGCCCTGATGGCCCCGATCCCCTCAGTGGCGATCGGACCGGCAAGATTGATTCTCGAGCCGGTGCTGCAGGCCGGGACGGCAACCTGGTCGTCGGTGATCGGCCCCGCGTTGCTGCTGCTCGTGGTGCATTACGGGTGGGTGCTCCGTATCGATCGGGCCTTTGAGGAAGCGTCGATCGAGGCCACGCAACATCGCGCGGACCGCTTGCAACGCGTGCGCAGCGCGCAGTTGGGTGAGGCGCGCTCTCGGGCGGGCAAGCTGGTGCGAATTCCCGGTCTGTCGCTACGAGGACGGCCCGAGATCGCCATCGTCTGGAAGAACGTGGCGGCGGCACTGCGCGGGGGATCGTGGCGCACCCAGCTGGTGTCCTTCACCATCGGGCTGGCGGTGATCGCCGTGCTCATGCGGTCGGTGTCGACACGTGCGGGCGACGCCTTCGTTGGCGTCACCATGGGGTGGGGGATGATGCTCCTCTTTCTTGGGCCGCTCTGGATGCGATTCGATCTACGGCTCGACCTGCCCAGACTCCCGATGCTGAAAACGATGCCGCTCCCGGGATGGCGCATCGTGCTCGCGGAAATTGCCGCCGTCACGATGCTGCACTCCATCACGGTGTGGTCGCTCATGACCGTCCCCGTGGTCATGTTCCTGTACGATCCCGGCCTGCTCCTGCAGAGTGGTGCGACCATACCCATGCTGCTTGCGATCGCGATCGGCGTGCCAATCTTCAATGCGCTGATGTTTACGATCCAGAACGGAACGGCACTCCTGTTTCCAGCGTGGGTGCGACTGGGAACGGAGGCACGCGGCTTCGAAACGATGGGCCAGAGCCTGCTGACCACCGGCGCCACCACGCTCATCGCCGCCGTCGCCCTGGTCTTTCCCGTGGGGATCGCGGTACTGACCCTCTGGGTCAGTGGCGACTGGAATGGGTGGACGCTGCTGCTGGCGACGGTGCTCGCCAGCGTGGTCATTGCCCTCGAGCTCTGGCCAGTGCTGCACTGGCTCGGCACGGTGTTCGACGAACTGGACGTGTCGGAGGTTGCCGCTGCGGGGTGAATTGTCTAACCTGCCAGAGCCGGTCCGCCCCTTCACTGCCCCGACCCATGCCCGCTGACGAGTTCGATCCCGAGGAACAGGACGAGTCCCCCGACGACGACGAGAGCGTCGACGAGGGTCGTCCCGCCGTATTCGTGACGACCCGGGAGCCGATCACGGTGTCGATCGCGCAACTCGACGATCCGCGGGCGCCGTAGTCATCGGCGCTGGCCTCGTACATCGATGGGCGGCTGGTGGCACGGAGTGCCATGCCTGCCGAAGCGATTGCGCGACTGGTGGAGCTGCGCCTGTTTGATGAGCCGGTGCCACTCGGGCTGTTCGCCTTCGAGGAAGCGCCCGGACTGCAATGCCGGCTGTTCGCCCTCGTTCCGAAGTCGCTCCTGCAGGCAGACGTGCATGACGCGGAGCCGTGGAAGGCCAGCGTCCCGAGTTACGAAGCGTCCGTCGGTCGTGAAGACGATGACGAGGCGGAGGACGACGAGGAGGAGGAAGAAGAAGACACCCCCTTCGAAACGATTCTGCTCGGACACATCGTGCGCTTCGAGAAGGATCGGCGGCATCCGGAGGATCTCGCGGCCGAAGCGGTCGACATCCTTCAGCGCATTATCCATGGGGCCGAATCGCTGCAGGACGCCGATCGCAAGGCCATCGACGACCTGCTGGGGTCGCTCTAGTCAGCCGGCGATGAACGGCGCATCGGGACGGCGTATCGGGGCGGCGACATCGGCCACTGCATCGTTCCCGATCAGCGGGTCCCGTTCAAGTCGCAGTTCGATGAACGTCGTGGTCCACGGGTGAAAGACGCGCACACCGCCTGGCAGCACCGTGGTGAGATTGAGTGAGCCCGTAAAGACTCCGGCATCGGGAGCGCGGGCATCGTCGATATCGCTGACCATCGTCGTCAACGCCCCCGAATATCGTACTCGTCGCGTGCCGGTGCTCGCGTAGAGTCGGGCAACCAGCGGCTGCGGCGCGAGATCAGCCGCTGTCTGCAGCGTGTCGAGACGCACATGGAAGGTGCGCAGACTCCGATCGCCACGATAGACGTGGACGTCCTGGGCAAAGGGGATCGGGACGCGGCCGTCATCAAGCAGGAATTGCAGATTCCAGTCGGTCACCGGATCACCGCGTTCATCGATCGCGCGCACGATGAACTGCTGCCAGCTCGCCGACGATGGCGCATCGGGCCATGTCTGCCGCGTCAGCTCATGCCAGTGACGATACGCCGGTGCATCCTCGACGGCCAATGCGGCCACCACGCGCTCCACGAGCGCCGGTGATGGCGTCCGCAGGATCGCGCCATGGTCGAGGCCGGGCACGAGATGCACCGGAATGTCCTCGTTGGCGCTCGCATGAACACGGACCCGTTCTCCGTCCGGACAGTCGGTGGTCAGATCAAGCATGATCCGTCGCGCATTCAGCGGACAGCCGGCCCACCGCACCACGCCATCGGTCCCCGCGGTCGGCACGATGACGCGAGCCATACGCGATGCACGCGTCCCGCAGAACGCAAACACGTACGGGGTACCGGCATCATGATCATAGAAAGTTTCGTGACCGAAGAGATCCTCGTGCGCGAGATCCCAGATGAAACGGCTCCCGAGTTCAAGCGCGTCGAGGACCTGATCGCCAGCCTCGAGAAAATCGGGCCCCGGTGATCGACGGCCGTTGACGAGTGCACCGATCAGACTGCGCCCCTTGTGTGCGAGCGGGGAGCCGAACGTCGACGGCGCCAGCGCGATCAGATGGCGCAGCCGTGCGCGACGCGCTCCCCGATTTCCACGCCGCGTCAGCCACGCCCGCGCGACCAGCATACCGGTCGAATGCACGATCAGATCGAACGGCGCGTCGGCATCGAGTCCCAACTGCTCCACGAGCAACCGATCAAACGCCTCGGCGATATCCCGGATCGAGACTTCGTTACTCAGCGATTCATAGGAAATCGCGTGCAGTCGTTCGGCCGGCCACCCCGCCGCCTCCAGCGCGTTGCGCCAGGCATCGAACGCATTCGTACGCGCATTATAGCCATGCAGAAACACAATCGGTCGTTTCATTGTCATCCGGCGAAGCTACGGGCGGTACGGCAATTCACAAGAACGGCTGAACTGATCACACAGAGGACACGGA
>JBDKIJ010000134.1:0-15133 GCA_039797155.1 Gemmatimonadota bacterium
TCGGATAACCGACGGTGTTCTTCTCGAGCGCCGGGCGACGAAACTCGCGTACCGATCCATCGGCCAGCACGACCGTCAGGGCGCGTACGTGCGATCGCGTGGCGCCGTAGCGCAGCGACCGCGCTCCCGAGGCGTTGCAGGCGATGGCCCCGCCCACCGTGCTTTCCTCCTCACTGGTGGGATCGGGGGTAAAGAGGAGCCCTGCCGCTTCGGCGGCGCGCCGCACATCGGCCACGACGGCACCAGCGCCCACGCGCACGGTGCGGGTATCCTGATCCACCGCATCGATGTGGGACAGCGCGCGGAGTGACAGCACCATGCCGCGGTCGGTAATCGACGCGCCGGTCGTGCTCGACTGCATCCCCGCTGGCGTGACGCTCATCTGCCTGGCGGACGCTTCCTGCAACAGCGCGGCCACTTCCGCCACACTGGATGGCCGTGCGACCGCTTCGGGGACCAATTCGAGCCCCGACGCATCGCGTGCATACGCGGCGCAGATCTCCCGATCACGGGTCCAGTGCGGATCCATCATGTCAGTCATCGCGGAAATGCACCACACTCGCTGTCAGCACATCGGGCACCTCAAGCAGGGCACGCCGTGTTTCGTCGCGCACGGTACCGTCCACCGAAATTGCCGCCAGCGCATCGCCACCCTGCGCGAGCCGCGCCTGATGATACTCGGCAATGTTGACGCCGTGATCGCCCAGCACGGTGCCCACGCGTCCAATGACGCCGGGCACGTCATGGTTGGTGAGAATCAGCAGCGTATGACGCGGATTCACATCCACGTGGAAGGAGCCGATGCGCGTGAGTCGTGGCGTGCCGCCTTCCGGAGCGACGCCCGCGACGGCGAGTTGCTGCATGCCACCGGCGATAGCGACTTCCACGGCGCGTGTGGATTCGACGTCCGTCGTTGCGCTCACCGACAATTCGATGCCCCGCGCCTCGGCGATGGCACGCGCATTGATGAGATTGAGGCGATCGTCTTCCACGACGCCTTCAAGAAGCCCGGCCGCCGCAGCCGCCAGGAGTGGGCCACTCCCATGCTCGAGTTCCGGATGGACGCGCAGTGCCAGATGACGGACCGCGCGCATCCCCTGATCCGCCAGGACGGCGCGCGCGACGGCGGCAGCACGACGGGCCAGCGTCATGGCAGCGTGCAAGCCTTCCCAGTCACCGGCACCACCGGTCACGTTGATCGAACGCGAGAGATCCTTGCGCAGGAGTGCGTCCCGCACCGCGAGACACACATCACGTGACACGTTGCGCTGCGCTTCGACCGTGTTGGCCCCGAGGTGCGGCGTGAGCAGCAGATTCGGGACGCGACGCAGCGGGTGATCGGGGGCCAACGGTTCGGCGGCAAAGACATCGAGGACCGCGCCACGCAGTTGCTCGTCCTCAAGTGCGGCGTGGAGTGCGCTTTCGTCGATGATGCCACCACGGGCCATGTTCACGACGACGGATCGAGATGGGAGGCGGCCCAGCTCCCGCTTGCCGATCATCCCGTGCGTCTCGTCCGTGAGTGGGACATGCAGCGTGAGGATGTTGGTTTCCGCCAACAGCGCGTCGAGTGTGGCCATACGGCGCACGCGCAGTGCCGTAAAACGTTCATCGGCGATGTAGGGATCGTACGCCACGACCGTCATGCCGAAGGCATGCGCCCGAAGGGCGACTTCGCTGCCGATGCGGCCGAGTCCGACGATGCCGAGCGTTTTCCCCTTGAGCTCGCGACCGAGGAAGGTGTGACGATCCCAGCGACCCTGTGCCATGACGTCGGCGGCGCGGGGAATCTGGCGCAGCAGACCGATGACGGCCCCAAAGAAGAGTTCCGCGACCGCGACGGTGTTGCCGGCTGGGGCGTTGATGACGGCCACGCCACGCCGAGTCGCGACATCGAGGGCAATGTTGTCGATACCGACGCCCGCCCGTCCGACCACCTTGAGGCGGGATGCCGCTTCCAGCAGTTCGGCGGAAATGCGTGTCGCGCTGCGCCCGACAATCGCGTCGTATTCGCCGATCCGCTCGAGCAGCTGCTCGCGTGGCAGCGTCGGCAGTTCGTCGACCGTGAGCATCGGCTCGGCGGTGAGCAGCGCCACGCCTTCCTGGTCGACGTCATCAGTGACGAGCACGCGGTACATGAACACCTGGTCGTGAGAGAATGGCATCGCTCGATCGACAAACACGAACGCCGCAGACTAACTCGTCGGCGGCGTTGCATGTTTCGGGACATTGCGGGAGCAGTTGCGGGAGCAACCCGCCTCGTGCGTGGCTTCCGTTCGGCTGCTAGACGCCCAGCGTGCGACGCAGCGCGTCGCGCAGTCCGACGAGTGTATCGTCCGCGGCAGCCGGGGAGTCGTCTCGGACATGGAGTTCGACGCCGTCCGCGATGGTGACGCGACGCCATGCGGCGAGGGCCGGCTCCTGTCGACCGCCAGCCGGCAGCTGCAAGGAGAGGGCCGGCGCGAGTGAGGCGGCCACCCGACGCTCGAGCGCGTCGCCGGTGGTTTCCTTCATCTCCTGCCGAATTGCTTCGAGCGTTTGACCTTCGCGTTGGCGGATCTTGATGGCCAACAGCTGCAGCAGATGCCGATACCCGTAAGTGGCGGCGGTGCCGGCGCCTTCGGGGCGATCGAGCAAGCCGTTCGCAACATAGAAGCGGACGGCCCGTGCGCTTGGTGTTGCGCGAGCGGACGCGTTCGTCGGCTTCACCCCGGCGGAATCGACGAGCGACGCGGCGTGGGCCGCGAGCCCTCGGGCGTTCCACGGCGCATGCCGCGCATGCGCTCGCAACAGGGAGACGGGAGACTCAGCCATGGGACGAGCAATATATGTCCGAATGCCGTCGCATGCGCGCTAGAGTTGCTGGAGGAATTGGTTCAGCGCCGTATTGAAGGGCTCCGGACGCTCATCGTGTGGCAGATCCCCGCCGGGAATTGGCGCGAACGTCGCGTGCGGTGCCAAGGTGCGCATGGGTTCGGCCTCGGTTGCCGGGGTCTGTCGCGCGGCGCTGCCCCACGCGAGCAGCAGTGGACAGCGTACGGCGGGCAATGCGCCCCGAATATCACAATTGAGCTGCATACCCACGAATGCCGCGGGCGCGAAGCGGGCATTCGGCTGATTCGCGCTGACGTAGAACAGATTGGTGGTTTCCTCATCCATGGCCGTGCGGTCGGCGTAGATGTCTTTGAGGAAGAACCGGATGCTCGGGCGCGAAACCAGCGCGGAGAACAGCGCCCTGCCAACACGAGGCGTACGAAAGAGCCGCTCGACCAGCGCGTTTGCCGTTCCGCCCGGGTGCACCAGCCGCGACACGCCGGCGGGGCCAACGGCCGCGACACCGGCGACCAATTCTGGGTGTGCCGCCGCGATGGCGATGGCATACGTCGCACCAAGAGACGATCCAATAAGCACCGCGGGTTCCCGCACGACGTCGCGGAGGAAATCGCGCAGCAAATCGAGATAGAGCGCGGCCGTGTACTGGAGCGGTGGGCGATCGGAGGCGCCGAAGCCGAGCAGGTCGGGGGCGATGCACCGATGCTGCTGCGCGAAGATCGGGACGTTTCGCCGCCACTCGGCGTTCCACGCGGCGGCGTGAATGGAGTGGATGAAGACCAGTGGCGGTCGCTTCGCGGCGTCTTGATGTTCGGGGCCGCGCTCGACGTAGGCGATGCGCCCCTCGCGCCAGTG
Organism: Gemmatimonadota bacterium; assembly: GCA_039797155.1. GTDB lineage: Bacteria > Gemmatimonadota > Gemmatimonadetes > Gemmatimonadales > Gemmatimonadaceae > Gemmatimonas. Next base: position 3,688 of record JBDKIJ010000134.1, read on the forward strand.
GTACACGTGGCGCGCGCCGCCGAGCGGATTCGGCAGCGTCGCCGCGACATCGGTCGCGGCGCGGGTCGTGCATCCTTCAGGCATCGTTGGTCCTCGTGATCGCGTCATGCATGCCGACTCGCCAGGCCGCCCGTGTGACACTCCCCAGTATCACCCACCACCCACCGGAACGACCTGACGATTCTGTCGGCACGATGCTGCGATCGTGTGGCTCCTGCGAGCCGACCATCCGAACCTGCGCCTACGGTGCTACTCGCTGATGCTGCCGGCGAACGCCGTCTTGACGCCCACCTTGTCCGCGTGCTGCGCGATCGTGGCGAGGTCTACGGGCTTCTCAAGGAAGTGGAGCGCGCCGAGCCGGAACGACGCCTGACGATTGGAGTCGTCGGGGTACGCCGTGAGCACGAGCACCATCGCTTCCGGGGAGAGCATGCCGGCAAGGGCCATCACCTGCAGCCCGCCGTCCCGCTTCCCGCCCAACCGGAGATCCGTCACGATCAGGTCGAACCGCTGCGTGCGCAGCTTGTCCAACGCCTGAGGTAAAAGCTCGGCCGAGGTGACGGTGTTCCCGTCGACTTCGAAGAGCTCCACGAGGATGTCGCGGATGGACTGCTCGTCCTCAACGACGAGTACGGACTTGGTTGCGGCTTCCGTCTTCATGCCTTGACAAAGAGCGAAAAGCGGGCCCCGATTCAGCTATTATTATAAGTTATTATTTTACAAGCACTTGTGTTGAAATTAGCACACGATTGTGTCGGTTTTGCTTGACTGAAAATCGGTCAAATCGTAAACAATTGACTGAAAACCGGTCACTGGTAACTGATCACCACGGATGGCCACGGGAATCGCACGGAAACAGCACGGAGACCGCACCGAACATTCTGTGTGGTTTCCGTGCTGTTTCCGCGGACTTCCGTGGTAATCAGTTGCTGTTACTCGAGCCCGTACTTGCGGAGTTTTTCGAGGAGCGTGGACCGCGCGATGCCGAGCTGTCGGGCAGTCTGCGAACGGTTGCCGCGCGCGGCGTCGAGAGCACGCTCAATGGCAGCTTTCTCCGCGGCGTCGAGGGTCATGACGGGGAGCGGCGCCGACGCGTCGGCGACTGTCGGGGGCTCGAGCGCGGGAAGCCCGAGATGCGCCACGGCGATGGGCCGCTCACCAGCGAGAATGGCGGCGCGCCAGAGCGTGTTCTTCAATTCACGAATGTTGCCTGGCCAGCGATAAGCGCGCAGCGCGTCTTCGGCATCCGATGACAGTGTCGCCCCCTTCGGGAGGAAGGCGCGGGCCATCGGTAGGATCTCCTCCACGCGCGCGCGGAGTGGCGGCAGCGTCAGCGTCAGCACCTGCAGGCGGTAGTACAAGTCGGCGCGGAAGCGTCGATCGGCCACGGCATCGGCCAGCGGCTGATGCGTCGCGGCGATGATCCGTGCGCCGCTGCGGAGCGTGGTCGTCCCGCCGAGTCGCCGGAATGTGCGCTCTTCGAGCACCTTGAGGAGACGCGGCTGCACGTCGCTGCCGAGTTCGGCGATTTCGTCGAGAAACACCGTACCGTCACCCGCCACTTCGAGCAGCCCACGCTTCGCCTGGCGGGCGTCGGTAAAGGCGCCGCGCTCATGCCCGAACAGCTCGCTCTCGAAAAATGTCGTGGAGAGCGAGGCGCAGTTGATTTCCACGAATGGTGCGGCGCGGCGTGCGGAGCGTTCGTGGATCTGTCGGGCCACGTAGCCCTTGCCGGTGCCGGTTTCGCCCTGAAGAAGGACCGGTGCCTCGGCATTCCGTGCCGCCAGCTCGATCAGATCGGCGAGGGTCGGCGCCAGTGGCGGCGCAGCCCCCTCGCCCTCACGCGCGCGATCGTGCGCGCGCAGCACCGCGACTTCCTGCTTGAGTCGTCCGCGTTCGGCGGCGCGTTGCACCGCCGCGGCGAGCGCCTCGAGGTCGATGGGCTTCTCGAGGAGATCACTCGCGCCGTGCTGCATCGCCTGCACGGCCGTGCGGACATCGGCGAACCCGGTGAGCACGATGACCGCGAGCTCCGGATCATCGGCACGCATGGCATCGAGCGCGCGCACGCCATCAGCATCGGGGAGTCGCAGGTCGAGCAGTACGACATCGGGCGCATGATCGGCCGCGAGTTGCCGCCCCTCGGTGGCGGTGGCCGCTGCCCGTGCGGTGTAGCCGAAGGTCTCGAAGAATTCGACGAGCGTCGCACGAATCGTCTCGTCGTCATCGATGACGAGAATGGAGAGCGTCACGTGGCTGAGACCGGGGGCAGCGTGAGTGTCAGCGTGGTCCCCTGCTCCGGGATCGAGTCGATGGCGATCGTGCCGCCATGCTCGTCCATGATGCGCTGACAGAGGGCGAGGCCGATGCCCGTACCGCCGGGCTTGGTCGAATAGAAAAACTCGAAGACGTGCGCCAGCACTTCCGGGGCAATGGCCGCCCCGCCGTTTGTGAGGCGACAGCGCCATCCGCCCACGGGCGAGGTACTGGACACGAGCACGAGTTCCGACCCGTCGGGGGCCGCATCGCAGGCGTTGACGAGGATGTTGCGATACACCTGGCCAAGCTGCTCCACGTCGATCAGCGAACGGACGCTGGATTCCGTGCGCGTCCGCCGCAGCGTGAGGTGCTTGGCGTCGAGGCGGGCTTTCTCCAGTTCAAGCATGTCGTCCCACACCGCGTCCGGGTCGCCGGGCGTGAGGTGCACGGCATTCGGGCGACCGAACTCGAGGAGCGACGTCACCATCTTGTTCAGCCGTTCGACTTCGCGGAGGATCCGCCCCACGTTCTTCTCGACGACCGGGTCTTCGCGCGCGCGGAATTGCAGCAGCTGCGCGGCGGAGGAGATGCCGAAGAGGGGATTGCGCAGTTCATGCGCTACGCCGGCGGCGACTTCGCCGATGGCTTCGAGGCGACGCTTCTGCTCCACGCGCCGAACGAGCCAGGCCCGCTCGATTGCCACGGCGGTCTGCGCCGCGATGACCGCAAGGACCCGCTCGGCCTCTTCGAGGGCCTGATCGGATTCGATCGGTTCGGCGCAGAGGGTGATGGCGCCGAGGACCCCCTCGGAGCTGATCAGCGGCGCGGTGATTTCGAGGGTGTGATGGGTCGCGTGGCGGACCACCCGTCCGGCCGCCAGCGCGTCCAGCCATATCGGCGCCAGCCGCAGCTCCAGCTGCTCGGTCGGTCGGTCGCTGTAGCCCTGCCGGTGCGTGATGCGGAAGCGCGCCGACTCATCGTCGGCCAGGGTGATGACGAACCCGGTGGAGGGGACGGCGCGCCGGAGCTGCAGCGCGACTTCCTCGTAGACGCGATCGAGGGCGATCGCTTCGGCGAGGGCGATTCCGGTGTTGATCAGCGCTTCGCGTGAGCGATGGCTGGGGGTGATGTCCACCGTGGCGAACACGAACCCCGAGACGGCGCCCGCCTCCTCGAGGGCGGTGACCTGCATGAGGAAGACCCGCTCCTCGGTGGGCGAGTTGCAGGGGAATTCCCAGCGGACGAGTGGCGCGTGGCGCTCGCGCAGCAAGGTCATCGCGCGTTCGATCTGATCGCGCGACAGCTCGTCCACGCTCTCAAAGACGGAGCACCCGATCACCGCCGCTTCGGGGGCGATGGCGGGTGCTCCATTGTCGGTCGCAAAACGCGACCACGCCGAATTCGCGGCGGTGATGCGCCCTTCGAGATCGACCGACCAGATCGTGAAGGGGAGCGCATCGAGCAGCCGCCGCGCGAACGGCGGCTGCTCGGTCCGAATCGTTACCAGGCGATTACCGGCGCTTGGCGGCCTTCTTGACCGCCTTCTTCACCGGCTTGGCGGCCTTTTTCGGGGCCACTTTCTTCGCCGGCGCCTTGGCGGCCCTCTTCGGCGCCGCTTTCTTGGCCGGTGCCTTGGCGGCCTTCTTTGGGGCGACCTTCTTCACCGGCTTGGCGGCCTTTTTCGGCGCCGCCTTCTTGGCTGGGGCGGCCTTCTTCGGGGCCGCCTTCTTCACGGGCTTGGCCGCCTTCTTGGGTTCCGCCTTCTTGGGAGCGGCCTTCTTCGGCTCAGCCTTCTTCGCTTCGGCCTTCTTGGCTGGGGCCTTGGCGGCCGGCTTTGGGGCTGCCTTCGCGGGCGCCTTGGCGGGGGCCGCCTTCGCGGGCGCCTTGGCGGGGGCCGCCTTCGCAGGGGCCTTGGCAGGGGCCTTGGCAGGGGCCTTCGCCGCCACCGACTCGGCCTTCGGCTCCGCCTTGGGCTTTGGTTCGGCCTTGGGCTTCGGCTCCGCCTTGGGCTTGGCGGCGGGCGCTGCTGGTGCCTCGGCCTTTACCGGGGCCTCGACCACCGGCGCGGGCTCCGCCTTCGGGGCCGGTTCCGGCTTCGGGGCCTTCAGCTTCGGGGCCTTGGGCGCGTTCGGGTTCTTGGGGGGGCGCCCGGGGCCACGACGCACGATCGGACGGCCGAACAGGTCGTCCTCGTCGTCCTCATCGTCGATCAGGCCATCGTCCTCGAAGCCGTCGAGCTCCTCGTCCTCGTCCTCATCCTCGTCCTCCTCGGCGTCGTCCCAGAGGGAATCGCCGTCATGACGGAGGGAGCCGTAGCCATCCTCCTCGTCATCGTCATCGTAGGACGAGCGGCCGTAACCCCCCATGTCATCGAGGTCATCGTCCATCAGGTGAAGCTGCTCCAACTCGTCGCCACGCGGCATGACCGCCTCCTCGTCCAGCATCGGGTGAAAGGACCGGAACCGACGGCGTGGCCACCCCTTGGCGGACACACCACATTCTCCACGCACCCTAGTACAAAGACTCGCGCGCCGAGTCAAGGCGGGCGCGGCGGTATTGGCAAAAAACGGGGTGGAATCCCCCCGGTGATCAGCGATCCGGTCTCAGATGCGCGGGATCCCGGTGACGTCGCCGCGGCGGATGACCGCGCTCAGCGCGGCGTAGATCCGCGGTTCCAGCAACCCCCCCACCTGGGTGCCGAGGTAGGCCAAGGTGTGTTCGGTGGCCATGGGGTCGCGGTAGGCGCGCTTCGAGGTGAGGGCATCGAAGGAATCGGCGGCGGTGAGAATGCGCCCCCCGATGGAAATGTCGAGCCCCGATCGGCCATGGGGATAGCCGCTGCCATCCCACTGCTCATGATGGTCGCGGATGTAGTCCAGCGCTTCGCCCAGATGCTGCAGCGGCTGCAGGATCTCGAGGCCGATCCGCACGTGATCCTTGATGTGCGTGTACTCCTCGACGGTGAGCGGGCCGTTCTTGTTGAGGATCGCCTCGCTGATCCCGATCTTGCCGATGTCGTGAAGGCGACCGGCGGTGTGCACCTGTTCGACGATCAGATCGCGTTCGCCGAGCTCGGCGGCGATGGCGGCGCCCAGATCGGCGACGCGCAGCGAATGGCCGCGCAGGTACAGATCCTTGGCTTCCATCGCGTTGACGAGCGTTTCGGCGACGCTGACGGTCAGATCGCGCAACGCGGCCTTCTCGTGCTCGAGCTGCTGCGTACGGACCGCGACTTCACTCCGGATCAGCCGGTCGATGGCCCGCCGCTCCATGTTCTGGAGGCGACGCGTGAGCGCCCGTTCGACGGCCGCCTGCAGGTCGGTCAGTTCGACGGGCTTCGTGAGGTAGTCGAGCGCACCGCGCGAGAGCGCCTCGGTGGCACTGGCCGCGTCATTCACCGCCGTCAGCATGATGGCGGCGAGATCGGCATCGAGCTCCAGCGCCCGGGATACGACATCCACGCCGGACATGCCGGGCATGCGCAGGTCGCACACCATCAGGGCGACCCGCTCCTTTTCCAGTAGCGTCAGGGCGGACATCCCCGACTCCGCCACGTCTACCGTGTACCCGCGGGAGCGGAGAAACTTCGAGAGGGCGAGCCGGATCGACGGTTCGTCATCGACCACGAGAATGCGGCGCATGCCGGGATCCATGATCGACGCGCCAGCCGATTCGATCGCCAGCACCGGATCGACGATCGAGGGCTGACCCGTGGCCGACGGGCTTATGGTCACGTCGACACCGCCGGTAGGGCAATCGTGATCGTGGTGCCCACTTCGGGCTCCGAGTCCACGTCGATCGTCCCGCCGTGCGCCTGGATGATGCCGTAGCTGACACTCATCCCCAGCCCGGTGGCATGGCCTTCGGGCCGAGTGGTGAAGAACGGCTCGAAAAGGCGACGCCGGACTTCGGCCGACATGCCGCTCCCGGTGTCCTGTGCCGCGATCCGGACGACCGCATCCTCGACGCGCGTCCGCAGGTGCAGGACCCGGGTCGCACGTCCGTGCATCGCCTGCTCGGCGTTGCTCACCACGTTGAGGAGCACCTGCTGCAGCTGCTGCGCATCGGCGGTGACCGCCGGGTTGGATGGATCGAGATCGAGTTGGACCTCCACCCCCGCATTGCGCAACGGGTAGGCGCGCAGTCGGACGGTCTGGGCCAGCAGATCGTTGATGCGGACGGGGCCGAAACCGCGTCCCGTCGCGCGCGAGAAGAGCAGTAAATCGTTGATGATGTGCTTGGCGCGATCGACTTCCTGCTTGATCACCTGCACCGACTCGCGTTGATCCTCCGTCAGCGCATCCTCGAGCAGCATCTGCGCGAACGCCGAAATCCCCGTCAGCGGATTGTTGATCTCGTGCGCCACGCCGGCGACGAGTTCACCGAGTGCGATCATCTTCTCGGTGTGCCGCAGCTGTTCTTCGCTCTGCGGCGCACTGAATCGAGAGGGCCCAGGGGTGTCGGCGTTCATCCCGCTACTTGCGCTTGGCGTCCTCGACCGCGCGATCGATTTCCGCGCGGTGCAGGTCATAGTCGGGGGCGTTGGTTGCGAGCTGCGCCGTGAGCGCCGCGAGCAGACGTGCATCAAACTTCCTGGCCGCCGCATTGTCCTTCTGCATGCGCGCGCCGCGCGACGCGAGGAGCAGTCCCAGCAGGTTGTCCGGTTGCTGGGTCAGGATCGTGTCCGCCTGCGCCCGGGCCACCTCGGCGTTGTCCGCCACCTCGGCGATGCGCCCGAAATGATACCGCTCGTCCGCGGTGGGCGACTCGAGCATCTCGTGCGACGCGAGCGCCATCGGGGCGAAAAAGGCGACCGAGTCCACCTTGCCGTTCTCGGCATAGGTCATGATGCGCATGTACAGACGATTCGCGCGCTCGCTCGGAGAGAGATTCGCGATATCGGGTGCCGGACCCTGTCCTGTCGGCCCGCCTTGCGGTGCACCACCTTGCGGGGCACCGCCGGCGCCGTCCATCGCCTGCGTGGGCAGGGAATTGGCCGAGCCATCAACGGCTGACCCCTTGGCGGCGCCGAAGTTCTTCCCGGCAACCATGGCCACGAGCGCCAGCAAAGCGACGAAGGCCACCGCCCATGGCAGCACGGATGCGGCGCCCCCCGGGGCGGCCGGGCGCGGCGCTTCCGGCGCACCTTGGCCAGCGGGGATCCCGCAGCGATGACAGAAACGGGCGCCGGCGGAGAGGGCAGCGCCACAGGCCGCGCAGAAATTGGCGCCGGCAGAGGGGGACGAAGTCCCGGAATTCGGAGAGGTCATGTGAGGGAAAAGGTACTACAATACGGGACTATGGCCACGCCAAGCCGATCTCTGGTCCCAGCGAATCTGTCCGGGGCGACCGCCGCCGACATTCTGGAGCTTGCCGAAGCGCAGCAGGTCCGATTTCTCCGCCTGCAGTTCACGGACATTCTGGGGGTCATCAAGAACGTCGAGATCCCGAGTTCGCAATTCCGGAAGGCGCTGAAGGGGGACATCATGTTCGATGGCTCCAGCATCGCCGGGTTCGTGCGGGTCGAGGAGTCGGATATGCTGTTGGCCCCCGATCTGACCACGTTCCAGATCTTCCCGTGGGGCGAACCGTCGTCCCGCGTGGGGCGGCTGATCTGCGACATCACGATGCCGGATGGCACCCCGTTCAGCGGTGATCCCCGCGGGGTCCTCAAGCGGCAAGTGGCGAAGGCGGCCGAGCAGGGGTACGTGATGAATGCCGGCATGGAAGCCGAATTCTTCCTGTTCAAGCCGGGTGACGATGGCCGGCCGGCGACGGACACGCACGATGTCGGCGGGTATTTCGACCTCGCCCCGATGGACCTCGGGGAGGATGCGCGGCGCGCGATCGTGGATGCGCTGGAGCAGATGGGATTCGAAGTGGAGGCGTCGCACCACGAGGTGGCGCACGGCCAGCACGAAATCGACTTCCGCTATGCCGATGCGCTGCGCACCGCCGACAACATCGCGACGTTCCGGTTCGTGGTGAAGCAGGTGGCGCGGCAGTTCAAGCTCTTCGCGTCGTTCATGCCGAAGCCGGTGTTCGGGCAGAACGGCAGTGGCATGCACACGCATCAGAGCCTGTTCCAGAATGGCCAGAATGCGTTCTGGGATCCGCAGCGCGAGTGGGCACTCAGCACGACGGCGCTGCACTACATCGGGGGGTTGTTGCGGCACGCGCGCGCGATGACCGCGGTGACGAATCCGCTGGTGAACAGCTACAAGCGATTGGTGCCGGGGTTCGAGGCGCCGGTGAATGTGGCGTGGAGCATGCGCAACCGGTCGCCGATGATTCGCGTCCCGGAGCGTCGCGGTACCGGTACCCGCCTCGAGTTGCGCACGCCGGACCCGAGTGCGAATCCCTATCTGGCCCTGACGGTGATGCTGGCCGCGGGATTGGATGGCATCGGCACGCAGGCGGACTGGCGCGAGCCGGTGAACACCAACATCTGGGAGATGTCGCACCGCGAGCGTCGGCGGCTGCGCATTGATGATCTCCCGCAGTCACTCGCGGAAGCGTGCGATGAGCTGGAGAAGGATGATGTGCTCGCCGAGGCACTGGGGGAGCACATCATGCAGCAGTTTCTCGCGGCGAAGCGTGCCGAGTGGAGTGAGTACAACCAGCAGGTGACGCCGTGGGAGCTGGGGCAGTATCTGGCGCGGTATTGAGCGCCGTTCGCATACCTCAAAGGCTGATGACGATGTCTTCGAACTCCATGACCGACCATACGACCGCGCCGTTTCCTGATGGTTCGCACAATGCGCGCATTCTGATGGCGCCGGATTCGGTGCTGAACCAGAAGTATCCGTTCACGCTGCCGGCGCTGCCGTATGCCGCGAATGCCGTCGAGCCAGCGGTTGATGCGCGTACGATGGAGATCCACCACGATCGCCATCACGCCACGTACATCACGAATCTGAACAAGGCGCTCGAGGCGCAGCCGACGCTGCATCAGTACACGCTCGGCGAATTGCTGATGGGGCTGCGCCGGTGGCCGGCGGCGGTGCAGACCGTGATCCGCAACAACGGTGGTGGGCATGCGAATCACGCGCTCTTCTGGAAGCTGCTGGCGCCAGGCGGGGCCGCTCCGTCGGGAAAGCTGGCTGAGATGATCACGCGGGATTTCGGGTCCGTCGATGCCGTGAAGGCGGCACTCAAGACGGCCGCGCTGGGGCAGTTCGGCAGCGGGTGGGGCTGGTTGGTGAAGACCGCGACGAGCCGCCTGGTGGTGCGCGCGCTTCCCAATCAGGACACTCCACTGCTTGAGGGGGAGCTGCCGATTGTCGGGATCGACGTGTGGGAGCACGCCTATTACCTCAAGTATCAGAACCGGCGGGCGGATTATCTCGATGCGGTGCTGGCCCGCATCAACTGGGACGTCGCCGGCGCGCAGGTCGTCTGAGGCAATTTGTTCGTGGTTCGAGCGGTGAGTCTGTGATGCCGATCCGCTAGGTTGATCGGCAATGCGGATCGTGATCACAACCTGGGGATCGTTCGGCGACATCAATCCGTGCCTGGGGATGGCGCATGCCGTGCGCGCGCGTGGTCACGACGTGGCGATGGCGGCCCCCGGCTACTATCGCGATGTGATCGTGTCCCAGGGGTTCACCTTTCATAGCGTCGGTCCCGATGCGGACCCCGACGTGGATCGCGCACTCATCGCGAAGGTGCTGCACCCGACTCGTGGACCGGAGGCGATCTACCGCGAAATCCTCGTGCCGGCGCTTCGGACGTCCTTCGAGGAACTGTGCGCGGCGACTGATGGGGCGGATCTGCTGGTGAGTCACCCCGCGTCGCTGGCGGCGCCGCTCGTGGCTGAAGTGACGGGGATCCGTTGGCGCTCGACGGTGTTGTCTCCGCTGCACTTTCTTTCGGCCTACGACCCGGTGGTCCCACCGCTCGGGCCGTGGATGGCCGCGCTTCCGTGGCGCTGGCGCGTGGCGCTCGCGCCACTGATGTCGCGACTCGGGCGCGCCGTCACGTTACCGTGGGTGCGCGGCGTGGCGGACGTGCGTCGCTCGCTCGGTCTGGGGCCAGGTCGCCATGCGGCGTTCGATGCGCAGCATGCACCGGGCGGCGTGCTCGCGCTCTTCTCGCGCGTCTTTGGTGGACCGCATCCGGACTGGCCGACTCACGTCACGATTACCGGGCAGGTCCGACATGACACGTCGCATGGGGCGCAGCTGTCGCCGGCGCTCACCGCATTCCTCGACGCTGGTGCCCCTCCGGTGGTGTTCACGCTCGGCTCGTCGGCGGTGTGGCAACCTGGTCGATTTTACGAAGAGAGCGTCGAGGCGGCGCGACAACTTGGTGTGCGCGCCGTGTTGCTTGCCGGTGCCGAGCAGGCACCGGTGCTCGCGCGCTACCATTCGCCTACCGTGTTCGTGACCGACGCCGCGCCGCACACGTTGCTGTTCCCTCGCGCCGCCGCGGTGGTGCATCAGTGCGGCATGGGCACGCTGGGTACCGCGCTGCATGCCGCCGTGCCACAGTTGGCCGTGCCGTTTGCCAATGATCAGCCGGACAACGCGTCGCGGTTGGAACGGCTGGGCGTTGCGCGTACGGTGTCGCAGGGGGCCTACCGTGCGTCACGCGTCGCACGGGCATTGCGGCAGCTGCTGCATACCCCGAGCTATCGGCAGCGTGCCGAAACGCTTGCGGCCGTCATCCGCACCGAGCACGGTGCGGAGACGGCCGCAGACTGTCTGGAGCGCGCGCTCGAGGTCTAGAACGGCGTCTCGAGGCTCTCCGACTGCTTGGTGAACAGCTCGGCGCCGTTCTCCGTGATCACCATGTCATCCTCGAGACGGATGCCAAATTCGCCGGGGATGTAGATCCCGGGCTCGTCGGAGAAGACCATGCCGGGTTCGAGTGGCAGCGTGTTGCCGCGGACGAGATACGGCCACTCGTGGCCATCCATCCCCATCCCGTGTCCGACGCGGTGGCTGAAGAATTTGTAATCAGGACCGAACCCGGCATCGACGATGACTTTGCGCGCCGCGGCATCGACCGCTTCGCAGGGCACACCCGGCTTGGCGGCCGCGAGGGCCGCGCTTTGTGCCTTGAACTCGATTTCGAAGACGTCCTTCATGCGCTGCGTGGCTTTGCCGAGCACGAAGGTGCGCGAGATGTCGGAGCTGTAGCCTTCGACCTTGCAGCCGCCATCGATGAGGAGGATGCTGCCCTC
>JBDKIJ010000135.1:0-8452 GCA_039797155.1 Gemmatimonadota bacterium
TTGATCCGGCCACGCTGGTGTGCTGTGCGAGCCAGGCGTCCACCGCGGCGACATCCGTGTGTGCGGCACGCAGCAGCATCGACGGACGGTCGCCGAAGTCGTCTCGCGCCACACCGGTCACCCCGGTGGGGAGCGCACTGAGCGACGAGAGCCCGGCACCCACCAGCCACCAGCATCGCCCCTCAGCCGTCACGTCCCGCACGACTGCCAATCGTGGATTGACGTACTTCCGCGCCATGGCGATGAACGCCTCCGCCGACTCGTCGTCCATGATCAGCGCCAGCTGCGTGGCCCCCTGACGAAGTACCCGCAGATCCGCCAGTACCTTCCCCTTGGGGGTCAGGGCGACCGCACGCATCGATGCGCCATCGGCGAGCGTGCTGACATCGTTCGTGATCAGGCCGTTCAACGCGTCGACCGCCTTCTCACCGGTGAGCTCCACCCACCGGACCGGTGCCGGCAACGACACCACGCCCACATCGAGGTGCGCATACGCGGCCAGATCATCGGCTGACAGCGGCTCAGGACGGGACAACACACGCAAAGTCATGATGGGCGAAGCGGGATGAAGGGGAGCGGGTTCCATGGGAGCAGCTGGGCAACGAATGGCGTCGCCATCTGTCGAGCATCGGGACGCGCTTCGAGCGCCGCACGCGCCGATGCGGCAATGCCAACCCGAAGCAAGCGATCATCGATGCGCTGCCATGCTGCGGACATGTGTGGCACCCCGGCATCGTCCGTACACACAAGAAACGCCAGCAGGTCCATGAGCGGCGTGTCGCCGAGGATGCGAGATACGACCTCGCGTGGCGCGTCTGCGCGAACGATCACTCGGCCCCCACGCGAGGCCATCGCTTCCATGTGCGCGATCACGTCAGGGCTCAGCGCGGCGGATGCCACGGCCGCCTGACGGAAGAGCGCATCGGCACGCAAGCCGATCAGCGTGTTGCGGGTCGGATCATCAGCCGTACCCGGGAGCCCGGCCGCCACGATGGCGCGGAGTTGCTGATACCGCGTGGCGTCGATGATCCACGACCACTCGAGCGTGACGCCTTCAGCGGCACACGCGTCGCGCAATGCCGCCGCACGCAACGCATGGGTGGGCATCAGGACATCGTCGAAGGCAACGATCAGTGCTCGAATGTCGGCGTCCGCCATCCGCTCTGCTCAGGGCTCGTGCGTCGCCGCCAACAGCTCGATCGGATGATGGACGCGCGTCGGGACATCAGCGAGGAGCAGCCCGGCACCGATCTGCATCATGCACCCCGGATTGCCGGTGGCGACGATGTCCGCACCCGTTTCGGCGATCCGTGCGAGCTTTGGCGCGAGCACCGCATCCGAGGTGCCCGGTTCGACGAGATTGTAGATCCCGGCGGATCCACAGCACTGATCGGCATCCTCGAGCGGCCGCAGCTCGAGCCCCGGCACCGCCTGCAGCAACTGGAGTGGCGGCGACACGATGCGTTGCGCATGCATCTGGTGACACGGTGGATCGTGCGTCACCCGTTGCGCCACGGGATGTGGCCCTGCCGTCACCCCGAGCTCCGCGACGAACTCGCTGACATCGCGCGTGCGCGCGGCAATCCGTGCTGCACGCTCGGCCCAGATCGGCTCATCGTGCAGCAGATGCGCATACTGCTTCATCATGGCGCCACATCCGGCGGCGTTCACCACGATCGTCGCGCGGTCGTCCGCTTCGAACGCCGTGATGTTCGCCTTCGCGAGCGCCCGCGCCCCTGCGAGATCGCCCGCATGCGCGTGCAGGGCACCACAGCACCGCTGCCCCGGTACGCGCACCATCGTGCACCCCTGCGCGGTCAGCACCCGGGTCGTCGCCTGATGCACGTGATCGAAGAGCCCCGACATCACGCATCCCTCGAGGAGCGTGGCCGTCGGACGCGGTGCGTGGTGCTGCGATGATGCACCAGACGCGGCGGGCACGACGGGCGTTGATGCTGGCGACGCGATGTGCGTCCCCGTTCCCGATCGCACAGGGGCCGGTGCCGTGGAAGCGAGCATGGCCATCGGAAACGCCAGACGCTGCGGCAAGACGCGCGCGAGCAGGCGCGGCAGCCCGGTCGCCCGAAACAGACGGGCACCATGCAGCGCCAATCGGAGCAGTCCATGATGCCGGAACACGGTGAGAATCACCCGGGCCACGAGCGGCAGTCCGCGTGCAGGGACCAGCGTGGCGCGCGTGGCTTCGAGCAGCTCCCCGTACGGCACACCGGACGGGCACGCGGTTTCGCAGGCACGACAGCCGAGGCAGCGGTCGAGATGACGCGCCGCGCCCTCGTCGGTCAGCGCGATGTCGCCTTCCAGCATGCGGCGCATCAACACCAGCCGTCCACGCGGTGAATCGTTTTCGTCCTCGAGATTCACATACGTCGGACAAGCCTGCAGGCAGAAGCCGCAGTGCACGCACGCATCCAATCCCTTGGCGGCCTCTGCCAGCGGGGTCCCCGGAATGGCGCACGGTGCACCGGCTGCGTGCGCGAGATCGCGTGTGGCGCCCATCAGACGGCACCCGGTTCGGAAATCGCGCGGGCGTGGTCCCACGGCAGGGTGACGTGGTGCATCAATCGGTTGCAGAGATCGGAGGGATCGAGGGCGCGCTTGATCTGCCCCTCGAGAGCGGACGGGGTCGGTACCGTGCGGCGCCCCTGATCGATGACACCGCGGATGTACGAGGCGCCGCCCGTAGCCATGACGGAAGCCAACGCGTCGGTGGCGTCCTGCCGCGTCAGCACGCGCAGCGCACCGCGCGCCGGATCATACAGGAGCGTGGCCTCGGGAAGCGTCCGGCGTACATGGTGCACGAAGCGAGCGGCATCGCGCAGCGAGGCGCGCAGACGCAGCATCGCGACGTCGGGTGTCGTTACGCGTAGGGTCTCCAGTGTCGCCTCGATGGCATGTTCCTGCAGCGGCCCCACGCCGAATGCCTGCACCCGCGTCATGAGTGCGGCGACGCGTGCGCGATTCCCGGACACACGCGCGACGAGCCGAGGCTGTGCGTTGGGTGCGATTACCACAAGCATCGGCAGGGGCGCACGATTGGCGACGATGGGGTCCAGCCACGTGCTGAACGCGGGATCGTCGACGGCGATGGGTGCCGTCCCCGTCACGGCCACATCGATCGCGGGGCGCGCATGCAGGCGCAGACTGACCGTGGTCAAGGCGCCCAGCGTGCCCCAGGCCCCGGTGTGGAGACGCACCAGATCGAAGCCTGCGACATTCTTCACGACGCGACCCCCGGCACGCGTGATCTCGCCCGTCCCCAGCACCGCCTCAATCCCGAGCACGAGGTCGCGCATCTGGAGATCGCTCGGCGCGAGGGGCGCCGCGCTGGCGGTGGCGACACAGGCACCAATCGATCCCGTCGCGTCACCATAGGGATCGAGCGCGAACATCTGTCCATGCTCTGCCGTGATCGCGCGCAACGTCGACAACGGCATACCGGCACCCACGGTGATCACCAGATCGCCGGGGATGTATTCAATCACGTGTGAGAGCCCCGAGAGATCGAGTACCGTCGCCTCGGCAAACGGTCCTCCCCCGTGCATCCACGTGCCGGTACCGCGAAAGCGCAGCGGTGTCTGGTGTTCGGCCGCGGTGCGGATCGCGTCCGCGACCTCTCCCACCTGGGCAACACGATGCAGGCTGTGCGTAGTCACCGTCGTCCTCAGTTACCGACCGACTGCGGTGGTCGAGCGGGACACACCACGCGTACCATGCCATTCGCGGCACGCATGCACCGGGACCACCTTGCCGGGGTTCGCGCGGCGCTCCGGATCGAAGACCTGACGAATGCGACACATCGCATCGAGTGAGTCCGCGTCGAACAGCGATTCCATGTACGGCAGCTTGTCCAGCCCGACGCCGTGCTCTCCGGTGATGGTCCCGCCAACGTCGATGCACGTCTGCATGATCGCCGACATGGCGGCATGCACGCGCGCACTTTCGTCCGCATCGCCGGCGTCATAGGGAATGTTCGGATGCAGGTTGCCATCGCCGGCATGGAATACATTGCACACCCGCACCTGATGCTGGTGGCTGATGTCGGCGATGCGGGCGAGCACTTCCGGCAGCCGCGTCCGCGGGACGACCGCGTCTTGCACGACGAGTGCCGGCGCGATGCGCCCCATCGCGCCGAAGGCCTTCTTGCGCCCCTGCCAGAGACGCTGCCGGTCGGCGGCGGCGGTCGCCACCCGCACGTCTCGGGCATCACAGGCGAGGCAGGCGTCGCGGATAATGGCCACGTCCTCCTCGAGACCGTCGGCGACACCGTCCACTTCACAGAGCAGGATCGCGGCGCTGTCCACCGGGTAGCCGGCGGCGTACACGCTGGCCTCAACGGCGCGGATCGTCGGGTTGTCCATCATCTCCAGTGCGGCCGGCACGATCCCGGTGGCCACGATCCGCGAGACGGCGCGCGCGGCGGCATCGACGCTTGGAAAATCGGCGAGGATCGTGTGGACGGCATCGGGCAACGGCACCAGACGTACCGTGATTTCCGTGGCGATGCCGAAGCAGCCCTCGCTCCCGATGAACACGCCCAGGAGATCGTACCCCGCCGTCTCCCCGAAAGGATCACCGAGCGTGGTGACCGTCCCGTCCGGCAGGACGACCTCGCACGCGAGCACATGATTCAGGGTGACCCCGTACTTGAGACAGTGCGGACCGCCTGCGTTCTCTGCCACGTTGCCGCCGATCGTGCACACACTCTGGCTCGACGGATCGGGCGCATAATGCAGGCCGAACGGGGTGGTTTCACGCGACAGCCTGGCGTTCACTACGCCTGGCTCGACACGAGCCAGGCGGTTCACCGGATCGACTTCGAGAATGCGCGAGAGCCGGTTGAGGCCAATGAGCACGACATCGTTGGCCAACGCTCCGCCGGAGAGCCCTGTCCCAGCGCCGCGTGGCACAAACGGGACGCCCGCATCCGCCAGACAGCGCACGACCGCAATCAGTTCGTCCCGGGTCCCTGGAAACACCGCCAATGACGGCGTGGCGCGGTAACCGGGTAACCCATCGGCGTCGTAGGGGGCCAGCTCCGACCGTCGATCCTTCACCCACCGGGGGCCGGTGATGGCGATCAGCTGCTCGCGGATCAGAGGGACGGTCATCGCGGGGCGGACAGACATGTCCCAAAGCTAGCCGGACATCCGACGGAGATCACGGCGGTCTCCGCCGTTATGCGGCGCGACAGATCGCGTCGACGTGCCGGGCGAGCGCGGCGAGATCGAAGGGCTTCTGCAGCAGGTATGGATGCGTCGCGAGCAGGGAGCCCGCGGGTGCGCCGTCGATATCGTCGCCCGTGGTGAGGATCACGCGGGACACCAGCGCCGGGTGCTCAGCCGCCAGCCGTTCAACGATCTGCTCGCCTGTCAGCCCCGGGAGGTTGAGATCGCAAATCACGACGTCGGGGCGGGTCGCATCACTCCCGATCAACGCCGCCAAGGCCGCGAGACCGTCCGCGGCCTCGGCGACCGACCACTGCTGGCGCTCGAAGTAGCGGCGGAGGGCAAGGCGGATCCCGGACTCGTCATCGATGATCAGCATGTGGCGCATGGCATCGCCTCCCCAAAGGACCTGGACCCCGACGCCACGGCGTCAACGAGCAGTGGGCCCGACGCCGTACGGCGCCGGACCCACTGGTCAACTTAACACGAATCCAAGAGGCGGTCATGACAACCGCGTCCCGTCACACCTGCGTTATGCGGCGCCCCAGAACCCGGCCAATGCCCGACCGTCCGGCGACTCGCGCAGCTTTTCGAAGGCCCGTTCCCGGATCTGACGAATGCGCTCGCGAGTGACACCCATGAGCGCACCGATACGCTCCAGCGTCATCGCCTCCGCCCCTTCATCGAGCCCGTAGTACAAGTACAGGATCTTCCGTTCGCGGGGGGTGAGATACTTCCGGAAGACCCGATCGATGAATTCGCGCATCAAGCGGAAATCGGTGCCGTCCTCGATATCGGCGTGCGTCTCACCGGCGAAGCGCTCGCCGAGCGTCGAGGCCTCCCGATCTTGTCTATCGACGGGGGCGTCGAGGGAGACTTCGGTGCTGGTGATCTGGCGGGCGCTGCGGACCTGCTCGACGGGCTCATCGAGAAGCTTGGCCAGCTCCGAGTCGGTCGCCTCGCGGTTCAGCACCTGATTGAGGATCATCTCCCCACGCGCCATCCGGATGAGCTGCGAGTTCTGGTTGAGCGGAATGCGCACGCTCCGGGTTTGCTCGGCCAGCGCCTTGAGCACCGCCTGACGAACCCACCACACCGCGTAGGAGATGAACTTCACCCCCTGATCCGGATCGAACTTCCGCACGGCCTTGAGGAGCCCTTCGTTGCCGATCGCGACCAGTTCGGAGAGATCGAGGCCGTGTCCCTGATACTTCTTCACGTAGCTGATCACGAACCGGAGATTGGCCGTCACGAGGCGCTCGGCGGCGGCCTCATCCCCTTTTTGGGCCAGACGGGCCAAGCGGCGTTCCTCGGCCGCGTCGGTGATCAGGGGCAGCTTCTGAATGTCGTGGAGGTACTGGTCGAAGGCGGTGGAAGGGGAGGAGCGGAAAAACCGTGAGCGGGTTTCCGCGGATCGGGTACCGGCAGCTGCCTGCATACGCCCTCGCCGTACGGTGGTGCTGAATTCCGGACCATCGTGCGTCCGAAAGGGGTGGGAGCGCCACGATAATGTTGAGCTTGGGGACGGTCAATAAAAATTTTAGAAACGCGACGAATAAAGGCAGTTTTACGCCATCAACGCGTCATTTTGTCAAAAAATGGGCCAAAAACGGCTCATCTTCTTGATGCTAGCGTAGGGACGAAAGGCAGCCCGTCACAATTTCGTCCTCGACGGGGAGGGACCAGCGCCCCTCCGCCGGGTCCATTTCGCCAATGCCACGCGGCAGGGCATACCGGGCCGCCCCACGGCGGGCCTTCTTGTCGCCGTGTGTCTCGGCCACGATGGCGGCGATCGAGAGGTCGGCCGGTACCGTCGTCGGCAAACCCGCTCGCCGAACGGCGTCTGCGACCGCCAAGGCCACCCCGTCCCGCGCCACCCCCACCGCCTCGGCAATCCGTGCTTCGGCCACCATACCGATCGCCACCGCCTCGCCATGCAGCATGGCGTAGTTGCGGAGCTTCTCGATGGCGTGGGCGATGGTATGGCCGAAGTTCAGGATCTGACGGAGTCCCCCCTCCCGGGTATCCTCCGCGACAATATCGGCCTTGATATGGACGCTCCCGGCGATGAGCCCGGCGAACTCCGGAGCCCGGGACCCGTTCGTGGCGAGGGACGGCAAGGCCTGCAGGAGGCGATCGAAATAGCTGGCGTCCGCGATGATGCCATGCTTCAGCATTTCGGCCAGCCCACTGCGCAGCGTCTCCGGCGGAAGCGTGTCCAACACCGCCGGGTCGATCACCACGGCCGCCGGATTATGAAACGCCCCTACCAGATTCTTCCCGGCCGGCGTGTCGACCGCCGTCTTCCCGCCGACCGAGGCATCCACCATCGCCAGCAGCGTGGTCGGGATCTGGATCACCGGCAGACCGCGCATATAGGTCGCCGCCACGAATCCGGCGAGGTCACCAATGACGCCGCCGCCCAAGGCGACGATCGTGGTATCACGCCCGGCACCCCAGGCGAGGAGTGCATCGGTGAGGGCGGCCCACCGCTCGCGGGTCTTCTCTTGCTCCCCGGCCGGAATGCTGAAGCGCTGCAGGGCGCCAGCGGGGAGATGCGGCGCGAGGAGCGCCTCCACGCGCGGAGCGAGCAGCGCGGCGACCGTATCATCGGTGATCAGCGCCACCCGATGAGCCGGGGCGGAGCGACGGAGAATGTCGGGGAGCGCGTCCAGCGCACCCGCCGCGCAGAATACGGGGTATTCGAGCGGGAGCGGGAGCGCTGACGCGCCTACCACGTCACCTCACCCGCACCCGCTCGCTTGTTCGCGACCCGCGCCAGCATGAACAGCAGGTCGCTCAGGCGGTTGAGGTAAATCACGACCAGGGGGGGCATCTCCACCTCGTTCGCGAGGTGGACCACGCGCCGCTCGGCACGCCGGCAGACGGTGCGCGCGACGTGCAGCGCCGCCGCCTTCGCCGTCCCGCCCGGAATGATGAAGCTCTTGAGCGGTTCGAGCTCCCGCTCGCAGGCATCGATCGCCTTCTCCAGCTCCTCGATGCGCTCCTCGTCGATGCGCGCCTTCGTGAGCTGCTCGCGCATCTTCTCGAAATCGGGGGTGGCCAGCAGGGCGCCGATCGCGAAGAGATCGCGCTGAATCGGTACCAGGACCTCATCGATGCGCGGCATCACACCGATCGCGCGGGCCAGGCCGAGCGAGGCATTCAGCTCGTCGACATCGCCATAGGCCTCGACACGCGGGTGGTCCTTGCCCACGCGGCCCCCACCAAAGAGGGCCGTGCCCCCCTCATCGCCAGTACGGGTG
>JBDKIJ010000136.1:0-9218 GCA_039797155.1 Gemmatimonadota bacterium
CGGCGGCGAGCCGGCGAACTTCCTCGACATCGGCGGGTCGTCGAATCCGGAGAAGGTCGTGAATGCCCTCCGCATCATCACCGCCGATCCGAACGTGAAGTGCATCCTCTTCAACATCTTCGGCGGCATCACGCGTACTGATGACGTGGCCAACGGCATCGTGACCGCGACGAAGGCCAATCCGCTGAAGGTGCCGATCGTCATCCGTCTTACCGGAACCAATGAGGAGATCGCCGTGAAGATTCTGCAGGAGAACGGCTTCTCCGCGTCGAACGATATGGATGCGGCCGTGCAGCGCGCCGTGGAACTCGCCACCAAGGGAGGTGCGGCGTGAGCATCTTCATCGACAACGGCACGAAGCTGATCGTGCAGGGCATCACGGGCCGCGACGGCTCGTTCCATGCCAAGCAGATGATCGAGTACGGCACGAAGGTCGTGGCCGGCGTGACGCCCGGAAAGGGTGGCCAGCAGTTCGAAGGCACCGTCCCGATCTTTGATACCGTCCATGATGCGGTGCAGGCGACTGGTGCCAACACCTCCGTGATCTACGTGCCGCCGATGTTCGCGGCCGATGCCATCATGGAAGCGGCGGCAGCCGGTGTCCAGCTCATCGTGTGCATCACCGAAGGCGTTCCGGTGCTCGACATGACGCGCGTATATCCCTACGTGAAGGAGCATGGGGCGCGTCTCATCGGCCCGAACTGCCCGGGGCTCATCACGCCGGGACAGAGCAAGGTCGGCATCATTCCGGGACGTATCTGCACACCGGGTCCGGTGGGCGTGGTGAGCCGTTCCGGAACCCTCACGTACGAAGTCGTCAACGCGCTGACCAAGGCCGGTATCGGACAGAGCAGCTGCGTCGGCATCGGCGGTGACCCGATCAACGGCACGAACTTCATTGACTGCCTGGCGGCGTTCGAGAAGGATCCGGCCACCAAAGCGGTCGCAATGATGGGTGAAATCGGTGGCACCGACGAGCAGGAGGCCGCTGAGTTCATCAAGAACCACATGACCAAGCCGGTGGTCGGTTTCATCGCCGGTCAGACGGCGCCGCCAGGGCGTCGCATGGGTCATGCGGGGGCGATCATCTCGGGGTCGGCCGGTACGGCCGCCGAGAAGATCGAGTCGTTCAAAGCGGCCGGCATGGGCGTCGCGCTGCGCCCCGTCGACTTCGTTGAGCTGATCAAGGCTCGCCTCGGCTGATCGCGGCGATCCTGAGTGGTAGGCACGCGGCGGAGTCCCAAGGACTCCGCCGCGTTGTCTTTGTGGATGGCGAGCCATATTAACCGGCGTATGGCGTGTAGGGCGCCGGTGCTCCCCCAACGTTCACCTCATGCAGCTCATGCTCGCAGTCGTCTTCATCCTGTCTGGGGCCGCGGGGCTCCTGTACGAATCCATTTGGAGCCGATACCTCGGCCTGTTCGTCGGCCATAGCGCGTACGCGCAGGTTCTGGTGTTGGTGATCTTCCTTGGCGGCATGTCCGTGGGTGCGTGGGGGACCGCTCGGGTAAGCCAACGGATTGCCGAGCCACTGTTGCTGTATGCGGTGGTCGAGGCACTGGTTGGGGTGATCGGCTTCGGCTTCGACGAGGGCTATCGTCTGGTCACCTCATGGGCCTATGACGTGGTGTTCCCGGCGCTTCCGAACAGTTCGGTCGCGACGCTCGTTCGGTGGGGGCTTGGCGCGGCGTTGATTCTGCCGCAGTCGATTCTGTTGGGCGCCACGTTCCCGCTCATGAGCGCGGGTGTATTGCGTCGTACCCGCGGCGATCGGAGTGGACGCGCACTCGCGGTGTTGTATGCGGCGAATTCGCTGGGGGCGGCCGGAGGGGTAATGCTGGCCGGCTTTCTCTTCCTCCCGCTGCTTGGCTTGCCGGGAACGGTCCTGACGGCTGCCGTGACGAACATGATCTGTGCGCTCGCCGTGTACCTGATCGTACGGACGACGCCGCCGAGCGCAGCGCCCATCGTGGTCCCCGTGGAGTCACCAATGGTGGCCGAGGATCTGGTGCAGGGGCTTGGGCCGTCGTGGACTCGCCGGCGGCTCTCCGGCGTATTGTTCGCGACGGCATTCGGGACGGCCGTCGCGTCGTTCCTGTACGAGGTGGCGTGGATTCGCATGTTGTCGCTGGTGCTGGGGAGCGCGACCCACAGCTTCGAGCTGATGTTGTCCGCGTTCATCCTCGGCCTTGCCGGTGGCGCATGGTGGATCCGATCTCGCATCGACACGTGGCGGGATCGGATCGCGCTGTTGGTCCGCATACAGGTCGGCATGGCGCTTTTGGCGGCGCTGACGGTGATCCTGTATCTCGGGATGTTCGACCTGATGGCCAGCATGCTGGCGGCTCTGGCTCGGACGGAGTCAGGGTATCGGCTCTTTGCGCTGTTCCGGTACGGATTGTGTCTGCTCATCATGCTTCCGGCGACCGTCTGCGCCGGTATGACGTTACCGATCATTACGCGGATCCTTGCCGATGCCAAGGCCGGAGCCGAATCCGCTAGACCAGGGGTATCGGGCGAATCCGCGATTGGTCAGGTGTACGCGGTCAATACCATCGGCTCCATCATGGGCGCCGCCCTTGGATCGCTCGTGCTGATGCCCCTGTTGGGGGTGCGGCTGCTCGTATTGACTGGTGCCGTGCTCGATCTCGCCTGCGCGTACCTGCTGGTGTGGGGGATGGGGGCGGCGGCCCATCGGATACGGCCGCAGCGGATTGTGAGCTTGGTCGGGGCAACGCTGATCCTGACGGGTTTGATCATCGGGATCCGCTTTGATCCGTTGGTGCTGTCCAGTGGCGTGTTCCGAACAGGACGCGCGAGCGTCGGACAAACCACCACGCTGCTGTCGTATGTCGATGGACGTACGGCCTCGGTGAGTGTGACGGAGGCCGGGCCGACGGGACAGCGCCGCCGCTCCATCGCCACCAATGGGAAGCCGGATGCGTCGTTGACGCGTACCTGGATGGATACGCTTGGCGCCGCGTCCGGCTCTGCCACGTTTGCCGAAGACGAAGCGACCCAAGCGTTGCTGCCGCTCATCACGCTGGCCCATCGACCGGACGCACGCCGCGCAGCCGTCATCGGACAGGGCTCCGGGATGTCGTCGCATTTCCTGTTGGCCAGCACGCAGATCGATTCGTTGTTCACCATCGAGATCGAGCCGGCCATGATCGCGGCGTCGCGTGCATTCTATCCGGCCAACCGACGTGTCTTCGACGATCCGCGGTCGCGGTTTCTGGTCGATGATGCCCGATCGATCTTCGCCAGCCGATCCCGTGGATTCGATCTCATCATGAGCGAGCCCTCGAATCCATGGGTCAGCGGCGTGAGTGGACTGTTCACTGAAGAGTTCTATGCACGCGTTCGGCAGTCACTGGCCCCGGGGGGAGTCTTTGGACAGTGGATGCACTTGTATGAGATGTCGGATCCGCTCCTGCTGACGGTCCTGCGCGCTCTGTACGCACAATTCCCGGTGTTCCGGATCTATCTCACGAATTCGCTCGACCTGCTGATCGTGGCATCCACGGGAGAGGTGCTCCCGCCGCCCAATTGGCCAGCTGTCGCCGAGTTACCGGCCATTCGCCACGACCTGCGTCCATTCCGTCCAATCGCCGCCGATCACATCGAGCGGGCCCTCGCTGCGACATCCGTCGAGTTGGCGCCGCTCCTCGATGTCGGGTTCGGTCGCAATTCCGACTTCTTTCCACTGCTCGATTTAGGGGCAGAGGAGGCGCGATTCCTTGGCCAACGCGTTGAAGGCATCGGTGGCGGTCGGACCGCGCAGGATCGCTTCGATGTGTATGCGGCATTGGGGGAACGTCGACGCGGTATCGTCTCTGCCGCGGCCGGTCCGCTCACCGTCCCCGCGGTCGTGCAGGCAACGGCGGCGGCCGATGTGCGCGCTGGGGTGCGACCGACCGAGGTCGATACCACGGCGCGGGCTCGTCTGGTGCGGGACGGCCTCCAGCGTGTCCAAGCCTTCCGGCGTGATCTGCGCGCCAATGAGCCGCCGATCGCCTGGGGACCATGGGTCGAGCAGGTTCGCGAGGTACACACCATCTGGAACGCAGGCCAGAGCGGTGTGGCGGACCTTACCCTCCTTGATGAGGCGGATGACTTCGCGACGCGCCATGCAGCCCCCAAGGAGGTTTTCGAGGTGTTGCGCTTTGAACGGGCGGTGGCGGTGTGGGACTGGCAGGGCGTGGCGGCGGCCGGATTGCCCCTCGTCGCGTCGCGGATCGCCACGGGGCGTCGGTGGGTCGACGACGATTATGTGCGCGAGGCGTTGGTGACGGCCCTGCTCAAGCTGAGGCGGAAAACCGAGGCGGGGACGCTGTTCGAGCGACTCGCGCCATACAGCGCTCGTCGTCCCGATGACCTCCGCACCCTGTTATTGGGCGCGTACCTCACCAACGCCACGGCGGGATGAGCACTCCCGGCGGCGGTCGAGGTCGTTAGTTTCCGCGCGGCGGGGCACCGGAGCGTACCCTGCGCCGTTGAATTTCTGTGGGATATCCGAGGGCGCCCGGATCGGTGCCTCTGACTTTTTTCCTTTCTGAGCAATCCATGGCCGGTCGTCATACCCTGACCATCATCAAGCCCGACGCCTTCAACGCGGGCAAGGCGGGTCTCATCATTGCCCTGCTCGAAAAGCAGGGGTTCTCCGTTAAGGCCGCCCGGGTGATGCACCTGACGACGGCCCAGGCGGGCGCGTTTTACGAAGTCCATCGCGAGCGTCCGTTCTTCGGCGAGCTCGTCGAGTTCATGACCAGCGGCCCGTGCATGCCAATGATTCTGGAGCGTAACGATGCCGTGGCAGCGCTGCGCACGGCGATCGGCGCGACAGACCCGGCCGAAGCGGCTGAAGGGACGGTCCGCAAGCTGTATGCGGAGTCCAAGGGACGAAACGCCATTCATGCGTCAGACTCCGACGAGAATGCGGCGCGGGAAGCCCGTTTCTTCTTCGCGGAAGCCGACGTCATCGCCTGAGCCGATCGGACCGATCGGTCGGCGCGTGTAACTTCGCGTCGCTGTTCGACTTGGATCGATGGGTCCGGTAGGTAAAGAGCGGCGCCGCCCCTTGTGTCTGGGGGGGCGCCGCTCTACGTTACACGGCTATGCTGTGCTTTGACATCCGGCGTTTGGAAGCGCAGGCCGCTCAAGTGGATGGATGGCTTGCGGCGGACGATCCGGTGTGGGAAGAGGGCGACACGCGTCCGGTGGGAACCGGGGTGCACGTGGCGGGCCGTCTTTCCAGTGCGGGCCACGGGCGTTTCTTCTTCAGTGGTCGGTACGATGGCACGGTGGTAACAGAGTGCAGGCGGTGCCTGTGCGATGTGAGGTCCGCAGTAGGGAGCGAGCTGCAGCTCATCTTTGCCGAGTCGAGTTCCGATGAGGCGGAAGAGGATGACGTCGTTCCTTTGCCGGCGGGGGAGCGTGAGGTGGATCTTGCCCCAGTAGTGCGCGAGGAGTGGCTTATGGCCGTTCCGGGGTTTGCGCTCTGTCGGGAGGATTGCCGCGGGCTTTGTCCGTCGTGTGGTAGTGATCGTAACACCGGGAACTGTTCCTGTTCCCCCTCGTCAGATCCCCGTTGGGAAGGGCTGCGCAACCTGCGCGTGTCCGAATCCTGACGGTCCTACTTGTCCCGAACGTCAAGGTCAGCGTCCCATGGCCGTACCGAAGCGCCGAACCTCCAAGCGGCGGAAGCGCGCCCGCAACACCCATAAGAAGGCGCCCGCTATCGTGATCCAGTCGTGCCCGCAGTGTGGGTCCGCCAAGCGCCCGCACCGTGTGTGCGGCGACTGCGGCTACTACGCGGGTGAGCAGCGGGTAGCGGCGCAGGAAGCGTAAGCTTGGCGCGCATCGCCGTGGATGCCATGGGGGGCGATTTCGCTCCCCGGGCCCCCATCGCCGGCGCCATTCAGGCGCTCGGAGCGCTCCCCCCCGAACACGAGATCGAGCTGGTCGGCCAAACGGCCGCCATCGAAGCGGAACTGGACGCGCTCTTCGCGGGCGAGTTCGCTTCGATGTCGGGCGTTCGCTCGCGGCTGTCCGTCATCGAGGCGCCTGAGGTCATTACGATGACCGACAAGCCGTCCGTGGCGCTCCGTGGCAAGACCAACAGCTCGATGGTGGTCGGGATTCGTCGCGTCGCTGACGGTCAGGCTCACGGCTTTGTGTCGGCAGGAAATACGGGGGCCCAGATGGCGGCCTCGCTCGTCCTGCTGAAGCTGCATGCCGGGCTGACACGTCCTGCCATTGGCGCGCTGTTCCCCACGGCCTCGCAGCCGCTCCTCGTCCTCGACGTCGGCGCGAATGTCGATTGTGCCGCCGAGGAGTTGGTGCAGTTCGCGCGCATTGGGACGGTGTACGCGCGTGCATTGCTCGGCCGTGACAATCCGGCCGTTGGGCTGCTGTCCATCGGTGAGGAGGCGGAGAAGGGGAATCTCGCGGTGAAGGAGGCGCATCAGCGTCTCCAGAGCGCGGGGCTCAACTTCCTCGGCAACGTCGAAGGACGTGATCTCCCGCATGGCCAGTGTGATCGTGGCCCGATCGATGTCGTCGTATGTGACGGCTTCACGGGGAACGTCCTGCTCAAGTTCCTTGAGAGCGTGGCACCCATGCTGATCGGCATGGTGTCCAAGCTGGCGGGCGTCGATCCACGCCAGGTCGCGACGTCGCTCTCGCAGTTCGATGTCGACGAGTACGGTGGGGCGCCGCTCCTTGGTGTCCGCGGCGTGTCGATCATTTCTCACGGCAAGAGTTCACCGCGAGCCATCCAGAACGCGATCCGTGTTGCCATTCGGGCGTACGAGTCGGGAATGACGGACGAGATCGGTCGTCGGCTCGGAGAGTCGATGCCCGCTCCAAACACGGGAGAGTCGGCGTGAAGCGACCGTTTGCGTATATCGCCGGAACTGGTCATGCCGTGCCGCGCAAGGCGCTCTCCAATCACGACATCGCGGCGATGGGTATCGATACGAACGACGAGTGGATTGTCGAGCGTACCGGCATCCGTCAGCGCTACGTTGCCGCCGAAGGGGAGTCCTTGACGTCCTTGGCGGCCGACGCGTCCCGCCAGGCGATGGCCAAGGCCGGCGTACAGCCCGGCGAGATTGACACGATCATTCTCGGTACGGCCTCTCCGGATCATCTGCTGCCATCGACCGCGGTTGAGGTACAGACCGCGCTGGGATGCACCCGTGCGGCCGCGTTCGATTTGGCGGCCGCGTGCTCCGGATGGTTGTACAGCGCGATCATGGGTGAGTCGCTCATCGCGAGCGGCGCGGCGGACACGGTCCTCGTGATCGGCGCCGAGAAGTTGAGCTCCATTGTCGACTGGACCGACCGCAACACCTGTATTCTGTTCGGGGACGGCGCCGGAGCGACGGTATTGCGCCGGGCCCGCGGGCATCAGAAAGGCATCCTCTCCTCCTTCATGCGTTCCGATGGGGCGCTTTCGGAGCTCTTGTGGCGCCCCGCGGGTGGCGGGTCGACGCCGTTCTCCCCGGCCGTGTTTCAGGAAAAGCAGCATTACATCCACATGGCCGGTCGCGAAGTGTTCAAGCACGCGGTTCGCTCCATGGCGGAAGCGACGGATCGCGCGCTCGATGCCGCGCGGATCACGGCTGCTGATGTCGACCTGCTGATTCCGCATCAGGCAAACATCCGGATCATCGAAGCCACCGCCAAGCACGCCGGCATTCCGATGGATCGCGTGTTCGTTAACGTCGATCGCTTCGGGAATACCTCGGCGGCGTCCATTCCGATCGCGTTGAATGATGCCATGGAGCAGGGGCGCGTGAAGGAAGGGAGCACGGTGTTGTTCGCCGCCTTTGGCGCCGGCTTCACCTGGGGCTCGCTCGTCGTTCGTTTCTGAGCGAACGCGTTCCCGATCCCGTCGCTAATCGGAGTCGAGATGTCATTCGTGTTGCTGTTTCCGGGGCAGGGCTCGCAGAAGGTCGGTATGGGGAAAGATCTCGCGGCGCACTTCCCCGAGGCACGTGTCGCATTCGAGTCGGTCGACACGGCTATTGGTATGTCGCTGTCATCGCTGGCCTTTGAAGGGCCATCGGACGAGCTGACCCGCACCTTGAATGCCCAGCCGGCGCTGTTGGCCCACAGTGCGGCCGTGTGGGCGGTCGTACGACAGGCTGTTGGCCCGCATGTCGTGGCCGCCGCGGGGCATTCACTCGGCGAGTTCTCGGCGTATCATGCCGCCGGCGCCGTCGACCTGGCCAGTGCCGCGCGCATCGTCCGTCGGCGCGGCGAGTTGATGTTCGAGACCGGGACACAGCGTCCCGGCGCCATGGCGGCCATTCTCGGCCTGCTCACGTCGCCGATCGATGCGATCTGCAGTCAGGCGACGCAGGAACGCGGGCTTGTTGTGCCGGCGAACTACAACAGTGAAGAGCAGGTGGTGATCTCCGGGGAGGTCGCTGGGGTCGAGCGTGCCATGGAGCTCGCGAAGGAAGCCGGGGCCAAGCGGTGCTTGGCGTTGCCGGTGAGCGGAGCCTTTCATTCACCGCTCATGGAGCCAGCCGCGGCGGGGCTATTGGCCGCGCTCGAAACCGAACAATGGCAGGACCCCGCGATCCCCGTCTACGTGAACGTGAACGCCACGGCCGTACAGGACGCGGCGGCGGCGCGTTCGCTGCTCGTCCAACAGCTGACGGCCCCCGTCCAATGGACGGCGGTCATGCGTGCGCTCGCGGCCCAGTTTCCTGAATCCACCTTCGTCGAGATGGGGACGGGGGCCGTGCTGAGCGGATTGGCGAAGCGCATCGCGCCGGCGGTCAAGACGATGACCTGCGGGACGGTGGCCGAGGTTGAACAGTTGCTGGCGTTTGCCACGGGAGCGACATGATGATGACAATCGACCTTTCTGGTCGCGTCGCGTTGGTGACCGGCTCGACGCGCGGCATTGGCCGCTCGATCGCCGCGGCGTTGGCGAAGGCGGGCGCGCGGGTCGCGGTGACCGGACGTGATCTGGCGAAGGCGCAGGAGGCCGCGTCGGCGCTGGCGTCAGAGACCGGCGCCGAGGTGCGCGGGTATGCGGCCGACGTGAGTGAGGTGGCGCAGGCGACCGCGTTGATCGAGGCGGTGGAACGGGATTTCGGACAGCTTGACATCCTCGTCAATAACGCCGGGCTGACACGCGATAATCTCCTCATGCGTCTCAAGGACGACGACTGGGATGCCGTCATCGACGCGAACCT
>JBDKIJ010000137.1:0-7737 GCA_039797155.1 Gemmatimonadota bacterium
GGTATTCGCTTGCAGCGCGAGCATCGCATTGCGCGTGGCGAATTGCGGCAGGTGGAAGCCTTCGTGAGCGTCGTGGCCGTTGCGCAGCGGACGGTGCTCCACTTCATCGTGAAGGACATCACGGATCGCGTGCGGGCCGAGCGGCAAGTGCGCGAGTCGGAAGCCCGTTTTCGGGCCGTTCTGTCGGGGATGCCTCAAGGGGTCGTACTGCATGATGCGACCGGCGCCATTCGCGTCCACAATCCGAGCGCCGAGCGAATTCTCGGCCTCACGCGCGAACAGTTGGAAGGGCTGCAACCGATCGGGTACGACTGGCAGGCGCTACGCGAGGATCTGACGCCGTGGCCCACCGAGGAACATCCCGCGTTTCTGGCGCTGCGGACGGGGGAGAGCCAGCCCCGCCAGCTGATGGGGATTCGACGCGGTACCGGCGACATCGTGTGGCTCACGGTCACGGCTGACCCGCTGTTGTACCCGGGTGATTCGCGTCCCTATGCGGCGGTCGCGGTATTCACCGACGTCACGGCGGTGCGGGCCTCCGAAGAGCGACTGCGTCAGGCGCAGAAGCTGGAGGCCGTCGCGCAGCTCGCGGGAGGGCTCGCCCACGACTACAACAATCTGCTCACCGTCATTCGCGGCGCCACGGGATTCCTGCGTGAAGGCGTCGGGCCGACCTCGCCACACCTTGAGGACCTTGCGGCCATTGAGCGGGCTACGGAACGTGCCGAAGATCTCACACGACGGCTGTTGGCGGTTGGACGGCGGCAGATGCTGCGCCCGGAGTCGGTCGAGCTGAATCAGCTATTGCGCGACCAGCTCCCCATCATGCGCGATGAATTGCCGTTGTCGATGGTCGTGCGCCTAGAGCTGGCCGAAATGCCGGTGCTCGCGGCGATCGATCGCTCCTATCTTCTCGACGCCGTGCGTGCGCTGGTGGACAATGCGCGCGCGTCGATGCCGAAGGGGGGTGTGTTGGTGTTGGGCAGCTCGGTGGCCGAGGTCCCACATCCGCACGATCCGTCGGCCGATCCCAAGCCGCGACACTTCGCGGTTCTGCAGGTCACGGATACGGGGACCGGAATGAACGAGGAGATCCGGCGTCGCCTGTTCGAACCGTTCTTCTCGACGCAGGAGTTCGGTCAGAGCAAGGGGATGGGGCTCGCCTCCGTTCATGGCCTCGTACATCAGAGCCGCGGCTTCATCGAGTGCGATACCGTGCCGGGGCACGGGACCGCCGTGCGCCTGTTTTTCCCCTTGGCGGGAGCGCCGGCGGTGTCGTCACTGACGACATCGGGTACGGGCGACCCACGCGCCGGGGGGGTCCTGCTCGTCGACGATGATCCATTGCTGCGCGATCTGGGGCGGCGCATGCTCGAAAAGCTCGGAGAGGTCGTCCATCTCGCCGCCTCCGGACCGGATGCGCTCGACATGCTGGCGCAGCGTGCCGACGAAATCTCCGCGGTGGTGACCGACCTGACGATGCCCGGCATGTCGGGGCTCGAACTGATCACCCATATCGATCGCGAGTACCCCGGCATGCCGTGCGTGGCGGTCAGCGGCTACGCGCTCGATCTGGATGCCCGCAGTCGCCTCGAGGCGCGTCATCACCCCTTCGTGTCGAAGCCCTTCAACGCTCAGGCGCTGGTTGAGGCCCTGACGAAAGCCCGTCAGGCGTAGGCCATCGGACGGCGGGACGTGGGACGTGGGACGGCAGGACGTCGCGGTGTTCTACAGCAGCTGCTGCTGCCCCTCGTCGCGTCGTGGCACCACGTGACAGGCGCGGCATCGGGCTTCGTATGAATCAGCGGCCCCCACCATGATGGTGGGGGATTCGTAGGACGCCGGTTTCCCGTCGATCAGTCGCTGATTGCGACTCGCGGCATTGCCGCAGAGCACGCAGATCGCGTGCAGTTTGTCTACCACTTCCGCAACGGCCATGAGCTGCGGCATGGCGCCGAACGGCTCTCCACGGAAATCCGTGTCGGTCCCGGCAAGGATGACCCGCCGACCGCGATTGGCGAGGCTGGTGGCCACGCTCACGATCCCGGCATCAAGGAACTGCGCTTCATCGACCGCGATGACCTGCGCCATCGGGTCGAGTCGGAGCAGGATCTGCGCCGATGTGTCGACGGGCGTCGCATCGAACGTGCGCTTATCGTGGCTCGAGACCGCCCACATGCCGGCATAGCGATCGTCCAGATGCGACTTGAACACCTGGACGCGCTTGCGGGCAATCGTGGCGCGACGCACGCGACGGAGCAGCTCTTCCGTCTTGCCGCTGAACATCACGCCCGCCACGACTTCGATCCATCCCCCGGTGGCATGAAAGCCGCTGCTCACGGGTTACTCCTCGCCGCCTTCGGTGAAGGGGCGCCGCGGCGGACGCTTGGCAAAACGCATCCGGTCGGCGCGCTCCGCCCATTCGGCGCGTCCTTCGGCGCGCTCACGCGGTGGGCGATCGCCGAACGCGCGACGCTCATCGCTGGCTCGCGGCGGGCGACCGCCGCCACCACCGCCACCGCCACCGCGCGGCCCGCGATCGAATCCGCTGCGTCCGGCATCCCGGCCGCCTTCCCGTCCACCATCACGACCTCCGTCACGAGGGCCGCGCAAGGGTCCTCCACGCGATGGCCCCCGATCGAAGCTTCGCGGTCCGCTGCGGGATCCCCCGCGATCTCCCCCGCGATCACCACCCCGGTCGCCCCGATCACCACGCGGCGGGCCACCACGGAATCCGCGATCGCCCCCGCGATCTCCGCCGCGTCCTCCACGGTCACCGCCGCGCTCGCCACCACGGTCACCCCCACGCTCACCACCGCGGTCATCGATGCGGGCGTTGAGACGACGGCCCCGCACCATCACCGAGCCGAGGGCCTCCACCGCCTTCGAGGCATCGGCGGCATCGAGCTCCACGATCGCGTGCGATTCGTACAGATCGATCTGGCCGATCTTGTCACCGGGGATTCCCGCTTCGTTGGCGATGGCGCCCACGAGGTCACCAACCCGCGCCCCATCGCGCTTCCCAACGGCGAGGAATACCCGCTGACGCCCCGACGCGCTGGCGCCCGCTGCCTGATCCCGCGCCTCACGCGTCTCGACGCGCGCCACGGGGATTGGCGTCGCCGCCGCCTTGGCACGCGCCATCGCCGCATCGCGCCGGGCGCCCTCATACAACCGCAGCGCCGCACAGGCGATTTCCACGGCATCGAAACGATCCAGCAGCGGCGCGAGCAGCGCGAGCTCGCTGGCGTTCACCCCGCCATTCGACAGCGTGGCGCGCACGGCATTCCGCAGCACCGCCACCCGATCCTCGGCGGCGATCTTGCGCGCCACCGGCGTCCACACCGTGGCCACGCCGCCGGCCAGCCGCTGGAACGTCGGCAACTCCTCAGGGAGCAGCAGCGCGATCGCGTGCACGGGGCGCATCGCGACGGCCGCCACCAGCGCGTCGGCGGTCGCGGGGCTCTCCCACAGTACGGTGAGCGCGACATGCTCGGCCGTTGGCTGCGCCACCACCTGAACCGCGGTCCCGTCAACCGGAACGCCAAGGCGCTCGAGGGCGTCTGCGACCTCTGCCTGAGCTTCCGCTGTGCCAGCGACAATCACGAGCGACGGCGGATCGAGTTCGTCGAGGAGCAGGCGCAGGACGTCACGGCGTCCCGCTGCCGGGGTCAGGATATACTGCGGGGCAACGGCCAGTGGCGAATCGGCGGGCGTCACGGGCGTCAGGCGACGCGCGCGATGCAGCTGGGCGTCGAGGAACGCTTCGGTCCCGTCATGGTCGGTATCGAGCGTCGCTACGCGCGACACCTCGCTCGGTGCGTCACCGAGCAGGGCCTGCAGGGCGTCGGCGCCATGCGCCGCGAGCACATCATCGAGCCCAATGATGGCGACCGTTTGCAGCCCCTCGAGGTCGAGGGCGGCGTCACGACGCAGTTGGAGCAAGTCGGCTGCGGTGCCGGTCACGATGGACACCGGTGCGGCGCCGAGCACGCGGCGAGCCCGCGCCACGCCACTGACCGGAACGACGCGCGTGCCGCTGTCACCGAGCAAGGTACGGGCGACGTCGGCGGCGGCCTGCGCCTGCTCGACGGTGGGCGTGATCACGAGCATGGTCGGGGCGGCCGGCGCGCCCTGTGTGCGGCTCCGCTCCACCCCGGAGCGCATCGCCGCCATCATCATCCGCATGTCGGCGGGGCCCTGCAGCACAACATGCTGACTGCGCGTCGCCCCAGACGACGTTCCTTCCCGATCCTGCTCGCTCACGTCCCGCTCCATCCCTTGTTAGTCAGCCCGGCGGCCCAACCGCCGGTACTCGGGGCACCCACGTGGTGCCCGTCGCGTGCATCGTGCATGGCGCCCGATGCGGGAGCGCGATTAATTGCGGCACACCCCGGTCCCGTGCAGCGGTACACCGAGTCTGTCTCGCCATCGCGTCCAGCCGACCCAATCGGCTAGCCCTTAAAGATAATCCGCCGTCGCGCTAAACGCCCACTTTCTGCCGGTTTCCGTGCATGCCGCTGACGTTCCAGCCGTCCGACAACATTGTCCGTCTCCGCGAGTCTGCGACCCTTGCTGTCGCGGCCAAGGCCCGGCAGCTCAAGGCCGCGGGCATCCCCGTGATCGACCTGGGCGCCGGTGAGCCGGACTTCGATACACCGGCGTTCATTCGCCAGGCAGCGGCCGAGGCCATGGACGCCGGGGCGACGCGGTACACGAATACCGAAGGGATCCTGCCACTGCGCGAGGCGATCGCTGCGGATGCGAATCGGGTGCAGGTGCAGGGGACTCCCGTAACACCCGCAGAGGTGGTGGTATCCAACGGGTCGAAGCAGTCGCTGTACAATGCGTGCGTCTGCTGTTTCGGCCCCGGGGACGAGGTCCTGATTCCCACGCCGGCGTGGACCAGCTACTTCGAGATGGTGGAATTGGCACGCGCGACGGCCGTTCCGGTCGTCGGCGAGATCGGCAACTCCCTCAAAGTCAGTGCCGCACAACTCGCCGCGGTCGCGACACCGAGGACGAAGGGGCTGATGCTCAACTCGCCGAGCAATCCCACCGGCGCCGTGTACACACCGGACGAGTTGCGAGATATCCTCGCGCTGGCAGCTGATCGTGGCTGGTGGGTGATCGCCGACGAGATCTATCAGCGGATTGCGTACGAGGCGCCGGCGGCTTCGGTACTGGAGCTGGCGCCGACGCGCGACAACCTTATCGTGATCAATGGCGTCGCGAAAGCATACGCGATGACCGGCTGGCGTATCGGGTGGTCGATTGCGCCCGCCGCGGTATCCAAGGCCATGACGGTCTTTCAGGGGCACGCCACGTCCAACGCGTCCTCCGTGTCGCAACAGGCGGCACTCGCAGCCATCGCCCGGCGCGACGAGGCAGACGCCGAGGTGAATCGCATGGTGGCCGCCTTCCGGCAGCGCCGAAATGCGGTCGTGGCCGCGCTGCAGCCGTTCCCGACGGTCACTTATGTGTACCCGTCTGGCGCGTTCTACCTGTATATCAATGTGGCCGGCTTCCGTGGGGCGGTCGATGCTGGCGCTGCGTTTGCCTCCGCGGTGCTCGAGGAGCATCAGGTCGCAATCGTCCCCGGAAGCGCGTTCGGGACGCCGGATTGGGTCCGGGCGAGTTACGCCACATCGGAGAGCATTGCGGTGGAAGGCATCACGCGCATCGCCCGCTGTCTGACCGGCGCCTAACCGTTTCCCTCTTCTTTCCTTCAGCCTTCAGCGTCCATGATCACCACGATCGTTCTGGTGCAGGCCGATCCGCGCAGCATCCCTGCCTGCGCCACCGCACTTGCTGGCATTCGCGGTGTGAATGAGGTGTACTCCGTGTCCGGCGCGTGGGATCTCGTAGCGATTGTGCGGGTTCCGGACCTCGAACAGATCGCGACGGTCGTCACACAGGAATTCGCCAGAGTCCCCGGCATTCAACGGACCCAGACTCTCACCGCGTTTCGCGCGTACAGTCACACCGACCTCGAACAAGCCTGGGATATCGGCGTCGAGTAACGGCGGCGATTGCCCCAAGGCCGCGCGCTAGTTGCGCGCCGCGTGACAGAGGGCGCGCTCGTAGCTCCACCAATCGCGCCAGGTGTCGTTCTCGTGACGGAGCGCATAGGTCACGACTGGAAACTTCGGATCAGACAGGCCGAAGAAGAGTTCGGATACTCCGTCGCCATCGACGTCCAGATGGCCGAGGTAGCGCCGCTGTGGAGACGTCTGGACATCGGTGATGTCCCGAAACGCGTACGACGGCTTGTAGCCGTACACGCCCTTGTCCAGCACGACGATGAGCTGCCGCGGGCGCTGCCCCATCATCACTCCGGTATCCGGCCGCGTCTCTGCGGAGGTCAGCACGACCACCACCGTGCGCGTTGCATGGGCCCCGGTCGCCGCGGTGTACACGGACCGACGATAGGCCGCCGCCTGTGCCATCGAAATGCCGGAGGTGGGCGCAATGAGCGTCATCACATCCTCGAGGATGCGGGCGCGCTCGACATCCGACAGTTCGGGCACGAGTCGATGCTTGGGCGGCGTCCCCGCAAACGCCAATTCAATATCGGCAGCGACGTCGACCGTGGCGGACGGTGCGAGCGAGACGCAGCCCGGCAGGGTGTCGAAGGGGGCGCCCTCCCACATCCCGCGGGTGAGGGGCTGTGGGGGCAAGGGGTCGCCGTAACGGAACGGCGTGATCGTCGCCGAACTTTGCAGGTAGGCGAGATCGAGCGCCCGCCATCCGCGATCACCCATGCTGAGGGGGCGCAGCCCGTTGGCATTGAGTGTGGCGATCGGCGTCACGCGACGGCGTGCACGGCCAGCGGCGCTGTCCCGGATCACGCGCAAGAGCAGTGCGGGCTTGCTGGTCAGGAGCGTACTATCCCGCTGCCATACGGGATCGCTCTGGGCGAGCTGGAGCGCCGCACTCCCACGGTCACAGCTTACGAGAGGCACGGCGGCCACGAACGCGGCCAGCAGTCGGAACGCGGAATTGAAAATCATGGATTGCAGGAGTTTCACGACCCGTGCCCGCGTTGTCCATCGCCGAATTCAACGCGGACGTGGTTCATACCGTGCCACCACGCACCGTCTGCCGGTAGCGGACCCGGCCGTTAGCTTCCCATCATGCGTCTCGTTCACCTGGCCGACCTGCACCTCGGCTTCCGGCAATATCACCGCCTCACCGCCGCCGGTATCAATCAGCGGGAGGCGGATATTGACGCGACCGCCACGCGGTTCATCGAACGCATCATCGAGGTGAAGCCCGACCTCATTGTCCTCGGCGGCGACATTTTTCATGTCGTGCGCCCGAGCAACACGGCGATCCTCAATGCCTATCGCCTGTTCGTGCGGCTGCGGTCGGCACTCCCCGACACGCCGATCATCATGGTCGCCGGGAATCACGATGCCCCTCGGACGGCCGAGACGGGGTGCATTCTGCAACTGTTCCGCGAGCTCGGGATACATGTCGCTGACACCGAGGCAACCACGTTCGCCTTCCCCGAGCGATCGCTGGTCGTGATGGGGGTGCCGGATGTGCCGGGGATCGTGCGTCCGCCGCTGTTGCCGCCAGACGGGTTTACGCATCGGGTGCTGTTGCTACATGGCGAAATCGCGGGGGTGCTTCCGGCGCATACGCTCACCGACGAGCGGGCGGCGGTTGAGATCCCGACCGAGGCGCTGCACGCCGAGGCGTGGAGTTACATCGCCTTGGGGCATTACCACG